>WJIW01000584.1 GCA_014730065.1 Armatimonadia bacterium
TACCAGCCCCACCGTCGTGTCCGCTTTGGTCGCAAGATAGACGGTAGCCCGGCGCTGCATCTTCCCGAGCTCGAACTCGACTGTGGCATCGTCCGCGGGAATGGCAGGTGTGACCAGCTCGATCCGAACCGCGCCGAGCTGGGGATCAAGCTGTACCGCCGTGATCTCGCCATCGTCCGTCAAGAAGGCAACGCCGGGGCGAGTGAGTGACTCCAGGGCCTGTTGGTCGTTCCGCTCGATGGCCTCACGCCATTCGTCCGCAGCCGCCCGAGGGGCTCCCTTGTCCCATGGGCGGAGCAACACGATGGACTGGATCTCCTCGAAGTAGTAGAGCCCGGTGAAAAAGGCGGCGGTGATGACAACCACGATCGCGTAGGAAACCACCCGCGAGCGCCCACTGCTCCGCGGGGAGCTATCCGGTTGCGCTTTGGCCGGTCCAGTGGCCCCTGCCATTGAACCCATCTCCAAACGCAGGCACCCAACCGAACAAGAACTGTCTCACTCCATTTCGTCATAGCGAGCCTAACACCTCTAGGTTCGAAGCAGGTACCTGGACTTTGTGCCATGACCGCAACAGGCTGGGCCCCAGGATCCGTATACCTCCCGACGCGCCCCTGCCTCAGCAGGCATCGGCAGGCGGAATCGCCACCGGCCCCGCCCTTGATGTCCAGGCGGGGCCGGCACGTAGGAGGACAGGCGCTCTAGCGGACTAGTCCTTCGGCTTCTCTTCATCCCCGGGCGCGTCGCTCTCGCCGTCTTCCGTGGGATCGAAGGGTGGAGGGTCGGATGGCGTCTCGTCCTCGAGATCCTCCAGGCCGGTGTTCTCCAAATCTCGCTTCGCCTCAGCCCGGGCCCATGCCTCATCGAAGCCATCGTCGTCATCCGGCGACCATCCGGTATCGGGCACCGGAGCCCCGGCGGGAGAGGGCGAGGGGTGGTGGCCCCGTTTGAACGGCCAGCCATGGTGGCTGCCTCCCATGGGCCACGGCCGGCCGCCGCCGCTGGGGTTAGTGCCCCAGTGGGTCTCGATGACCGAGCCCAGCTCCAGGAAGAAGACGATGAGCATGGCAAGGCCGACGAAGAAACCGAGGATCGGGATGCCCGTTCCGAGCCACTTCAGGAGGCCGATGGCCAGCGCACCCGCCGCAACCTCGCCGACCAGGGTAGCGGCCGACAGCTTCGTCTTGCTCAGGATGAACCGTCCCACCAGCGAAGCCACCCCGGCGGCCCCGAATAGGTGGGCGATCCAGATGACAACCAGCACGACGGGGATCGCCAAGAGGCCGCCGAACCCGCATGTGATCAGAGTGAAGATCAGAGTCACGCCGAAGGCCACTACGGCGCCCAGCAGGCCCGTGAGAATGCTCCGGCCGAGATTCCAGCGGGCGAAGCTGCTGATGATCTCGACCCGGTCGCCCCACGCTCCGGTGATGAGCAGGACCAGCCCGAAGCTCAGCAGGAAGTAGATGAACCCGCCGACGAGCTCGGCGAAGAAGTCGCCGATGCGGAAGCGCGAGGGCGCGGTGTGCACGAAGACCCTACCCGGGCTCGGTGCGCCGCTCACGCCGCCCTCGACCCGGCTTCCCGGCACATCGATCTCGCCGCCCGTCACCGAGGTGCTTCCTAGGATGCGTGCCCCTTCTGCACCCTCAATGACGCCCCCCATCACCGACGCGTTGCCCGTGACCACCGTGTTCGGGCCCAGGGTGATCTCGCCGCCGGTGACTGAGATGTCGCCATCGACATCGCCCCTGATATTCGCCTCGCCACCCGTCACGCGGACGCCATGGACGAGGGCCCCGTCTTCGATCTCGACCTCCCCGCCGATGACCTGTATCTCGCCCGCTTCCTCGCCGCTGTAGATGGTGACACTGCCGCCGAAGACGGGGCCGACGTGCCGGCGGACGTACGTCTTGGACCGGTCGATACCCTCGGCAGCCTCGGGGGCTTCCGGGGCCTCGGGCGCCTCCGGTGCCTCGGGTGCGCCAGCGGCTTCAGCCGTGGGCCCTTCGCCCTCGGCAACGGCCGCCAAGGGCGGCGCGCCGCCGGCGTGTACCGGTCTAGCGAGACTGATGGTGGCGCCGCGAACCATGGCGCCCTCGTCGACATCCATGGTCTCGCCCGCATCGGTGGTGACCTGCACCACGTCGCCCCGGACCTCGGCATCACCGGCGATCCTCACGTCCGAGCCCAGGGCGATCACGGAGCCCTCGACCAGGCCCTCGACGGTGACCTCACCCCAGGTGACGACCACGTCACCGGTCACCACATCCTCGGCCTGAACGGTGTACGGGCCGGAGTCGACATGGATGCTGCCGGAACCGGCAGTCACATCGCCGTTGACTCCGTAGAACCCCCGAATGGCCGTGGTGAGCCAGTCGCCACCGATCTCGATAACATCGCCCTCGACCCGGGAGCCACCCTCGCGCACCAGCTCGCCACCGATGACGATGACGGGCCCGTCGACGGTAACGTCCGAAGCGATGGTCAGGGTGCCGCCAAGGACCGCGGCGCCGCCATCGAGGTCTTCGGTGATCCTCAGGTCGCCGTTGGCTACGGCCAGCCGTGCCTTGTCGCCGGACCGGACGAAGGTGCGGGGGGCGAGGGGGACGTCCTTGTCCTTGGCCGTGATCTCGACGGCCTGTGCCCCCACTGCCGCCAAGGCGGCCACGATAAGTGCGAGTCCCGTGGCGACCGCCAGTCGCCCATGCCTGTTACGCTGATCCATGCTCTCCCACTCCTCGTCGGGCCGCCACGAATCCAGCGCAGATCCTGCCCACCGCCGCCATGCCCACGAGACCCGTCGCCAGGATCCCCGCCCAGATGAAGACGAGGGTGGCGTACCCGGCCGAATCGGCGGCCAGGTGGTCGCGCAGGGCAAAGACGAAGGACAGGAGCGCCTCGCTCGCGGTGAGGAAGAAGGTCGTGACCCCTTCACCCAGACCTGCGGCCCAGAGCCATGCGATGGCTACCAGGGATGCCAGCACCATCGAGCCGGCCGCGATCAGGGTGGCGAGGCGACGGCCGCCTTCCTCGGCGGCGTCGGCCGAGAGAGCTGCCATGATACGAGGAGTGAGCCGTGCGGGAGCGGGAGTGCCGGCCAAAGCCTGAACATCCGAGACCGTGCGGCGGAGAGCCTCCCAGCGAAGGGCGCAGGACTCGCACCCCTCCAGGTGACTCTCCAGGCGCGGCGAGCCGGGAAGGTCTCCATCCAGAATGGCGCTCATCAGTCGATCCGCCTCAATGCACTTCATGCGAGACCCTCCTCTCGAATGTGGCCCAGGAGCTGGGCGAGTCGGTTGCGGCCCCGATGGGCGTGGACCTTCGCCGAGTTCACCGTGCATCCCATGATCTGGGCAATCTCGGAAAAGGGCAAGCCCTCGATGTGCTTCAGAGTCACCGCCACGCGCTGCCTCTCCGGCAGGCGTCCGATCGCGTCCCTGACGACCTGCCCGACGGCCTCCTGCTCCAAGCCCCGATCGGTCCGAACCCCACTGTCGGGATCGAAGCCCTTGTCCTCCTGCATACGGTCCAGGGAGGACTCGGGTTTTGCCCGGCGATGGGTGTCGATCCTCAGCCTGGTCGCGATGGTGAGCAGCCAGGTCGAGAACTTGGCCTGGGCGGAATCGTAGCTGCCCAGGTTGCGGTAGGCCTTCAGGAAGGTCTCTTGGGTCAGATCCTCTGCCATATCCCTATTCCCTACGGCCGTGAGCATCACCGAGAAGACCCGATTGCGGTGCCGGTCGATGAGGTGCGCGAAGAAGTCTCGGTTGCCCGAGAGAACCCCGCTCACCAGTTCGGCGTCGCTCAGCTCGCTCACAGCAGCCTCCGGTCGTTCGGGAGGGGATACGGCATCCGGGGGCCGAAGGTTACAGCGACTTGCGCGTCGCGTGCGGCTATTTGCGCTGCGCCACCTGCCGCACGCGCTCGATAGTCTCTTGGTCGACGGCGCGCTCGAAGCTCCGGAAGCCCGCCAGCTCGAACCCGTGCTTCGCGGCCAGCTCGGTGATCTCGTGGACCTTCTCCAGCGACAGGGTGCGGCCCTGGCTATAACCCTCGATGCGTCCCTCAAGCGCCAGGATCATCGTCTCCGACATGCACGCGTACGCCGTCTTGGGCGGGAAGCCGAAGTTGATGCCGAAATCGGGCTCGCCGGGCACACTTACCACCCCACCCTCAATGACCAGCACATCGGGCCGCTCCTGAGCGACTTGAGCGGACACGTCGCGGGGCCGGGCCACGTCGGACACCACGGCACCGGGCTTGAGGTGATGGGGCTCGACCACCGAGGTCACGGCGCTGGTGACGCTGACCACCAGGTCCACGTTGGGCAGCGTCTCGTTCACGTCGGTGCTCAGCTCGACCGGTGTGCCCTCGGGCATGTCATTCGAGACCTCTTCCAGCTTCGACCGGTCCAGGTCCACCAGGGTTAGCCTGCCCACATCGGGGGCCAGCACCTTGGCGATGGCCGATCCGATGGAGCCCGCCGCCCCGATCACCGCGGCGGGCAGCTCCTTCGGCTCCTTGCCCAGAAGCCGGCAGGCCTGAAGGGCCCCCTGGATGGCCGTCACCGCCGTGTAGGTGTTCCCCGTGGTTACGGCCACGTTGGACCGCTCGCCGATGGTGATACCCGCGTCACCCA
>WJIW01000585.1 GCA_014730065.1 Armatimonadia bacterium
CGTCCACACAGGTCGCCCATGGCAAGTACTCCTCCCTAGCCCAGCGATGAGGTCCGTGACGGTCGGGCGCCGCGGCCGTCACGCCGGCGAGGAGGTCTCCGGCCATGCCGGGGGAACGGAAGGAACACTTGGGTGTGGCGCAAGGTGATGGTCGTGGGTTGGTGGTGCTGACCCCGAAGGGAGAACGCTTCGATGCGACACACGCTGCTATCCGGCATTATGGTGCTAATGCTCTGCTTAACGCCCGCTATGGCGCAAGACGCCGTCGCCGCCGACGAGGGCGCGGACGATCCGGCCGACGAGGTCGTCGCCGAACCGGACACGCCCCAAGCCACAGACGAGATGGATGTGGAGATGGAGGGCATGGAAGGCATGGAGGGCATGGACGCCATGGGCCTCGCCCTGCTCCCCATGCTCATGATGATGGGTGCCATGGGCGAGGGCGACTTGGAGATGTCCATGGACGGCCCCGAAGGCATGGAGGAGATGATGTCCATGATGGGCGGTCAGGGCGGACTGAACCCCCTGCTGCTCATGGCCCTGGCCGAGGGCGATGCGGACATGGAGGAGATCCTCCCCCTGCTGATGATGTCGGGCGGGGGCGGTGACATCGATCCGCTGCTGCTCATGATGATGATGGACGGGGGTGGCGGCGATATGGAGGGGATGATGTTCCTCCACATGCTGACCCGGGATCGGGGCGGCGAGCGCACCATCGCCCTTCCCACCGATGACTACATCCTCATCATCGAGAACGGCACCCTCTACAAGATCAACTGGCGCACCATGGAGCTTGAGGGCTCCATCAACTACCAGGCTGGCGCCGGCGGCGGCCTGGGGGCTCTGCTGCCCCTGATGATGGGGATGGAGGGCGATGCCGCGGAGGCGGCGCCGCAGGTCGACATGGGAGAGACCCAGACCGGCGCTCCGCCGCCCGGCGAAGCCGCGGAGGACTACATCTACGTGCCCAGCGAGGAAGACGCCGAGGAAGGCGCCAACGCCCAGTAGCACGGGCGACCGAGGGACGTGACGAAAGAGGACCGCGAGCTACTACCCCATGAGCAGCACGACCGGCCGGACCCGGCCCGGGTGCGTCGTCGGATCCCATGGCTGGTGTGGTCCCTGTGGCACCCAACGGGGGCCACGCCGGCTCGCCAGGGCGGAAGCTGGACCCACGCCCTGGCGGCCATGGGCTGGTCCCGTTACGTGTGGATCGCTGCCGCTAACCTGGGCGGACTGGTGTACGCCGCCTATCTGATCCGGCCGTGGGACCTGAGGTTCCTCTCGCCCATCGCCTTCGGGCTGGCCCTGCTCGCGGCCCTGGCCTTCCTGGTCGACCTCCTTTCCCGGCCCCTCGCCCGCCTGGAGCGCCAGTACGCCGGCGACCGGCTGGCGCAGCAGGTGGGGGAGCGTTTGGGGTGGGATGTGTCGGAGCTGCCTCTGGTTGGGGTCATCCACGACGAGCGGGCCGAGTGGCCGCCGGGGTCCTTCGCCGACAGTTTCGCCTTTCTGGAGATGGCGCCGGACGGGCTGGTCTTCCACCGGCTCGACGGGAGCTGGTCGATTCCCCGGAACCGGGTGGAATGTGTCGCCCCGGCGCGTTACATGGGGGGCCGCGGCCATCCGCTGGTGTCCCAGGGGCTGAGGTCGCCTGCGGTAATGTACCAGTCCGAGTCGGGCGCGAAGAAGGTGGTCGCCGTGGAGTGGCTCGCCGGGGTGACGCCCGAGCAGATCGCCCGGGCGTCCGACTCCCTTCGCGGGCTGCTCGAGTCCTGGATGCTCGACTCCGAACCCGGGACAGGACCCGTCCGCCGGTGGCGCGAAACAGATGGCTGAATCGGACGCATGGGTCGCGAGGGGCTACTTCAGTGGACGAGCTCACCTTCGAAGCCGTGCTTCCCCATGAGAAGTGGGCGGAGCTGGAGAGGGATGATCTTCAGGAGCGCAAGAAGCGCCCCAAGGCCATGCCCGCGCGGCTGCCCGCCACGGGTGGCGGCGAGAACACCAGCAAGCAGTATCTCTCGGCTCGGCTGTCCATCCCCCTTACGCCCACCATCCTGGTACCGCTCCTGGCCACATGGGTGCTGCCCATGGGCTTCGCGGGGGCCATGGCGGCCACCGCCGGCGGCTCCGGCAACACCTGGACCACCGTCCTGGTCATCGCCTCCTTGATCGCGCTACTGACCCTGGGCGGGATCATCGCCCTGTGGATATTCAGGGACCCGATCGCGGAGTGGTGGGCCGGCCGGCGAGCCGAGAAGCTGCGTGGCGTCCGCCGGGATCTGATCATGAGCGCCTTCGGGCGGAACTGCCATCATATGACCCAGGTGGGCGTGCGGTACGGCCTCCAACGGTCCGAGCCCCTGGGGAGCTTCCACGACTTCATCGGCTTCGTGGAGCTCGTGGATCACGGAATCGAGGTGTGGTGGGCCAAGGGCAAGCAGGCGGGCGGGTTCCTGATTCCCAGGTCGTGGATCGTGCGCGTGTGGCCCGTCGAGATCTGGACAAAGGGGGCTGCCCCATCTCCCGTTGGGCCGCCGGGCATCATGGTGCCGTACGTGGAGTACCAGGACCCCCGCTCCCAGACCCCGAGGATCTTCAGCTTCGAGTCGGCCGAAGAGGTGAACCCGGACTCCATCGCCGAGGCATCCCGGCGGCTGGGCGACCAGATCTGTCTGTGGCTATATGGCAAGACCCTATCGAGCCTGTGGGTGCCGCCCGCCGGCAGGCAGCCAAAGCCCCCCCCTGCCCCCGACCTTGAGCCATTCCAGACCGACAGGCCGCCGGGCGCTCCGCCCACTTGACCCCGCGTCCGGCCCGCCGCTAGAATCTGGGCCTGCCGATGGCGGGACCACGGTAGGCGTCCCGCCCCTCTGCGGCGCCGCGCCCAGCATCGGGCGAAACCAACGGCCATCACGAGACACCTACTTACTGTTTGACACCGATCGTCGAGAGGAGATTGGGTCATTGATAGAGGTTGAGAGCCTCACCAAGCGCTACGGCGAGTTCGAGGCCGTTCGGGATGTGAGCTTCGAAGTCGAGAAGGGCGAGATCCTGGGCTTCCTGGGGCCCAATGGGGCGGGTAAGACCACCACCCTGCGCATCCTCACCTGCTTCATGGGGCCCACCTCGGGACGAGCCAGCATCGCCGGGTTCGATGTGGTCGAGGAGTCCATGCAGGTGCGGTCGCGCATCGGTTACCTTCCCGAGCAGGTCCCCCTCTACCGGGAGATGACGCCTCGGGCCCTGCTCCACTTCTACGGCAAGCTCCGGGGCATGAACAAACCCGACCGCGTGGAGCGCATCGACGAGGTGGCTCGTACGACGGCCATCGACGACGTACTGGACAAGGCCATCGGCAAGCTATCCAAGGGCTACCGGCAGCGCGTGGGCCTCGCCCAGGCCATGCTGCATGACCCCGAGGTACTGATCTTGGACGAGCCCACCGTGGGCCTCGATCCTCGTCAGATCGCCGATACCCGCTCGGTGATCAAGGAGCTGGCGGGCGACCATACCGTCATTCTCAGCACCCACATCTTGCCGGAAGTCTCCATGACCTGCGAGCGGGTAGCGATCATCAGTGAGGGCCGGATCGTCGCCAAGGACACCCCCGATGCCCTGGTCAACTCGATGGCCAAGCACGAGCGGACCTTCGTCCGTGTGCGGGGCGACGGGAGCTTGGAGCGGATCCTCGAGCCCGTGGCCGGCGTCAGCGCCGTCAAGGTGGATCGCACCGCCGGGGGCGAAGGCCGGGGATTCATCGTGGAGAGCGAGGTCGGCTCCGATCCCAGGCCCAGGATCGCCGAGACGGTCGTCGGAAGCGATCTGGATCTGCTCGAGCTGCGGCCCCTGGCCATGTCTCTGGAGGAGATCTTCGTGGAGCTTACCACCGTGGAGGAGGGTGTGGAGGCGTGAGAGTCTTCGTCATCGCCGGCAGGGAGCTGAAGGCCCTGTTCCTCTCCCCTATCGCATACATCGTCCTGGCCCTTTACTTCGGGATCATGGGCCTAGTCTGGCTGATCGTCACCGCCCAGCAGGTTCAGGTTGAGTACCGCCTGATGGCCCACGAGCTCCACGTGTTCGCCTTGTTCTTCATCCCCGCCATCTCCATGCGGGCCCTGGCCGACGAGCGGAGGACCCGGACTCTGGAGCTGCTGGTCACCCAGCCCGTGCGGGACTGGGAGATCGTGGTGGGCAAGTGGCTCGCCTGCATGGGGCTCTATGTGGTCATGCTGCTGGGCAGCCTACAGTTCTGGGCCCACCTGCACGTCTGGTCCGAGGGGTCCATGGATGACCTGCCAGTGCTCAGCGCCTACCTGGGCCTGGTCCTGGTGGGGATGATGTACTTGGCCATCGGGACCTTCTTCTCATCCATCACCGAGAACCAGGTCGTGGCGGCCCTGCTGACCTTCACCGTCATCGTGGCCTTCTACTTCGTCCGGGCCCTGGGCAGCGTCGGTACGGGCGAGCTTCAGGACATCCTGATGCAGGTGTCCACGACCTACCACTTCGACGAGTTCGCCCGAGGCATCGTGGATACGGGGCACATCGTGTACTTCGCACTGGGGACGTTTCTGTTCCTGTTCATGTCGGTTCGGACTCTCGAAAGCCGGAGCTGGGGGTAGACGCGGATGCCTGACAACAAGAAGCGTAGCGAAGAAGAGGACATCCAGGAAACGCCCATCGACGACGCTGTCGACGAGGCCGCCCATGATGACGAGGGCGAGGATGCGGAGGCCCCCGCCGCCGAGCAGCGGGAGAGGCGCCGTGACCCGCGGGACCTGCAGCGGTCGGACGCCTCCCGGAAGATCGCCTGGATCTCCAATGGCTTGATGATCGTCGGTATTCTCCTGCTCCTGGGTGCCGTGGGCGTGCACATCATGCTTCAGGGCACGGCCCGGGTCATGTGGGTCCGCATCGTGGCCGGAGCCGCGGGGGGCATGTTCCTCGGAGCCATGGCTGTGGGGTACAGAGACCTGATCCGGTGGCTGAAGGGGCGCGCCACCCAAGAGGGCTTGATCAGCCTCGCCTTCACCGTGGCCGTCCTGGCGATCGTGGTCTTCGGCGTGTACCTCGGGCAGCGGTACTCCGAGCAGTGGGACCTGACCGAGGACCGCATCTACAGCCTCTCGGAAAAGAGCCTCAATGTGATCGAGGGGCTGGACCAGGAAGTACAGATCATCACCGCCCTGCGTTCCAGTAGCCGGGCCCAGCAGACCCAGACCATTCAGAGGGTCCGTGACCTCATCGCCCTGTACGAGGACGAGGGCCGGGGCCGGATCTCCGTGGAGAACCTCAACCCCGATCGCCACTTCGAGGAGATGCGGGAGCTGGGCGTGGACTCCAGCGATGTGGTGATCGTCAAAGCCGGCGAGGGGAGCGGCGAGAGTCAGACACTTCAGCTCTTCGACGCCTCCAGCGAGCAGAAGATCACCAGCGCCATTATGAGCGTCAGCCGGGACACCAAGCCCACGGTCTACTTCGTAGAGGGCTATGGCCAGTACTCCATCAGCGAGACGGGCGACTTGGGCCTCTCCACATTCAAGGGCATGCTGGAGGAGGACCTGTACCAGGTGAAGTCCCTCAACCTGGTTACCGAGCAGGGCGAGATTCCCGACGACGCCCAGGTGCTCGTCATCGCCGGCGGCAACCAGCCCTTTGCCGAAGACCACCAGCGCGCTATCGCCGATTGGGTCGACGGCGGCGGACGGCTTCTGCTCCTGGCCCCGAACCGGGTGATCGACCCCGAGGGCGATGCCCCCGACTTCGCGGCCGTTTTGGACGGCTGGGGCATTCACGTTCGCGCCGATGTGGTGATCGATCCCGAGTCCGGGTCGTTCCTGAGCTACGTGCCCATCGTCAGCGGCTCGGGCATCGGCGACCATCCCATCACCGAGCCCTTCCGAACCCGAAGCGCCAGCATTCCCTTCGACCCGATGATGACGTGCTCGCTCCGTGTGGACGCGGCGCCCGAGGTACCCGGACAGCCGGCGCCACCCGGACAGCCCACCTGGCTGCTGCGGACTCACAACATGGCATACGGCAAGGCGTCCATCGAGACCACGGCCGCCCAGGAGCCCGGCGATACGCCCGGTCCGCTCACCCTCGCGGCATGCGCATCCCGGACCATCGGGGCGGCGCCCATGGGTGAGGACGAGGGGCCCCAGGAGACGGCCAAGGTCGTCGTCATCGGCGATGAGCAGTTCGTGGCCAACGGCCGCATCCAGCTATATGGCGGCGTGTCCGAGCGGACTCCCTGCCGCGCCTTCGCCCGTAACTGCATCCACTGGCTGGCCGAGTCCGACGATCTGATCGCCATTCCGCCCAAGTCCGACACCCCCGAGACGATCACGCCGACCAAGAGCCAGATGGCCTGGAGCCGACTGTTCACGATCCTCAGCGCCTTGATCCCCTTGGTCATCGGCACCATCATCTGGTTCGTGAGGAGGGGCTAGCGCGCGATGAAGCCACGCCACTACTGGGCTCTTGGAACGGTTGTCGTCGCCATCGGGCTGGCCATCTTCGTGCTGACCACCCAGCGGGGCGAGAAGGTCGAAGAGACTACCCTCATCCCCATCCAGGCGGGTAGCCTCGTGCGGATCTCCGTCGAGTGGGATGAGAGCCGCGACGACGAGTATGCCGAAACCGACCCCATGGCCGACCCCGAGGACGAGACCGGCGGCGACTCCGAGGCCGAGCCGGCGCCCGAGGACGGGTCCGACGATCCCGTCGAGCCCGACGAGCCCGGGCAGGCCACGGAAGCGGACGAGGCCGGCGCCGATGCCGAGGATGACGGCACCAGCGAGGATGCCGGTGATGCCGACGACACCGAGCCGAGCCGTCTGACGCTGGTCAGGCAGGGCTCCCTGGATGACATCGGTGGTGCACACTGGGTCTTCGATGAGCCCCTAGAGGGACTGCGGGCCGACCCCTCGACTATGGACAACCTGGTGGACCGTCTGAGCTTCTTGGACTGCGAGCGGGTCATCGAAGGCGACATCCCCGACCTGGCCAAGTACGGCCTGGACCGGCCCATGCTGCGCCTAACTGTAGAGAGCGATACGGGCGACAGCACCACCGTGCTGGTGGGGCGCAAGCACCCCAACGCCGATTGGGAGCGGTTCGCCATGGTCGAGGGATCGGGGCAGGCCGTGGTCGTGGCCTCCAGCCTGGTCACCGACCTGACGCGAGACCCCGAGGAGCTGCGCGACAAGCGGCTGTTCACCCTGACCACCGATGACGTGACCGCCCTGGAGGCGGTTCGGTCCCACGAGCCCACCCCCTCCCCCGAGGCACCGGCGGAGGAGCCAGAGGAAGCCGACTCGGACGAGCCCGAGGATCCCTTCGAGGATCCGCTGGAGGACGAGGAGATCGAGGTCGCCGGGGAGAGCTTCACCGTCCGCTACGAGGAGCCCGTAATGGCCGATGAGGATCCGGCGTGGCGGGTCCAGGGCGACGAGTCCAGCTTCGAGGGCGATGCCAGCGCTTGCCGAATGCTCATCTCCGACCTGACCATCAAGCGGGTCGAGAGCTTCCACATCGACCATCCCGACGCCGAGGACATCAAGGCGTGCGGGCTCGACCAGCCGAGCCAGACCTACTCCCTGACGGGCCAGCGGACCGACGCCGAGAGCGGAGACCGGGCCCGGGCGGAGACGGCGGAGACGCTGCTCATCGGCGATGAGACCGCCGAGGGGCACTACTATGCAATGGCCTCTTGGCGGCCCGAGATCCTGGTCCTTCGGGATACGGACTTCGAGGCGCTTCAGAAGAGCCTGGACGACCTGCGCAAGAAGCAGCTCCATGACTTCGACCGAGACGACATCGAGCGCATCCGCACGGTGCGCGACGGCTTGGCCATCGAGCTGGTGCCCAGCGAAGACGATCCCGATCTCTGGGTCCTGGCCGACGGCACCGATACCCAGGACTTCGCCGCCAGCGCCCTGGTCAACATGGCGACGATCTTGTCGGCCAAGGAGTTCGTCGACGACTCCCCGGTCTCCCTGGAAGAGTACGGGCTGGACTCTCCGGCGGCGACGATGACCATCACGCCTAAGCGAGGCGACCCGGTGGCGATCTACTTCGGGTCCGAGGTGGCTGGGGATCCGGCCAGCATCTATGCCCGGTCCTCGCTAAGTGACGCCGTCGTCACCGTGGATGGCTTCCGGCTGGAGAACATCCCCGACCAGCTCTCGGACATCGCAGCGGTACCCCAGGAGGAGCAGGAGGGGGCGCCCGATGGACCGGCCACACCGGGCGGCATGCTGGACCTGGAAGCCCTGGGCGAGCTATCGGGCCCGGACGAGTCGGCGGAGGAAGGCGAGGCTAATCCCGAGGTTCCTGGAGGAGACGGCCAATCGTAGCAAGGAAGCGCGGCCCCATCGCCCGAATACGTATGCGGATTGGAACGGGGATGTGGTGTAGGAGTTGGGACCTCTGTTGGCGGAGGGTGAGTGAACGTTGGACGTAGCAACGCTAGGAGGGCTCATCGGCGGCGCGGTGCTGATCCTGCTGGGTATCATCACCGGCGGTGGTCAAGTCGGCGGGTTCGTCTCCATTCCGTCCTTTCTGATCGTACTCGGTGGATCGTTCATGTCGGCGATGATCGCCTTCCCCATGGACCGGGTCATTGGGGCCATGTCCCTCATGGGCCGGACCATCCGCACGGAGAGCAGCGATCCCGCCCCGCTCATTACGCTCCTAGTCTCACTAACCCGCAAGGCCCGGCGTGAGGGCTTGCTGGCTCTCGATAGCGAGATGGAGCACATCCCCTCCGACTTTCTGCGACGCGGGCTCCGCCTGGTCGTGGACGGCTCCGATCCCCAAGTGCTGCGTGAGATCCTGGAGAACGACATCCGGATCATGCAGGACCGGCACGGCTCGGGACGCAAGGTGCTGGAGTACCTGGGCAAGGTCTGCCCCGCCTTCGGCATGTTGGGCACCCTGATCGGTCTCGTCATCATGCTCTACCAGCTTCAATCCAACCCCGATGGCCTCGGCCAAGCCATGGCCGTGGCCCTCATCACGACCATGTATGGCGTCATGTTCGCCAACCTGGTGTTCATCCCCATGGCCAACAAGCTGAGCGTCCGGAGCGAGGGCGAGACCTTGGCCCGGTACATGATGCTGGAGGGCATCACCTCGATCCAGAGTGGCGAGAACCCGTCCGTCCTCGAGGAGCGCCTCAAGATCTTCCTGCCACCCGCCAGGCGTGAGGATGTAGACGAGGGCGGCGGCGGGGAAGAAGAGTAGGCTGATCGCCACCCCAGGAGGTGCCGGCAATGCCCATCCAGGCTCCCAAGCAAGAAGGCGGCGGTGGCGAGGCGTGGCTGGCCACCTATGGTGACATGGTCACCCTGCTGCTGACCTTCTTCGTGATGATGTACGCTCTGCTCACGAACGCCTCCACGGCGACGACCGAGGAGACCACCCAGGCCCGCATCGAGTTCTTCCAGCAGCTTCAGCAGGGCATGAGCCGGGCGTCGATGATGCCCGACTCCTCGCCCGTCATGAGGCCCCTGCCTCAGACGGGTCAAGACCTGCTGAACCGTCAGTACGTGGATTTCGTGGCCACCCAAACTGTCAACGCCGATATCGAGACCTTCGAGGACCGCATCCGGATCACACTGCCCGGCGACGTGCTGTTCCTCTCGGGCGAAGCGAGCATTCGGGAAGCCGCCTACGAGGATCTGAACAGCATCGCCGATGCCCTGGTGCAGTACCCGGGCCTGGTGTACGTATCCGGTCACACCGACAGCGATCCCTTTGATCCCGACAACGAGTCCCCCTATGGAGACAACTGGGGGCTTTCGGCCGCGCGCGCGGCCAATGTGGTGCGGTACCTGGAGGACCAGGGAGTGCCTCGCGCGGACCTGCGCGCCGTCGCCTGCGCCGATACCGTGCCCCGTCCCGCGGGGGCCCGCCGGGGCGAAGCGTACAAGGCCTACCAGCGCCGAGTCGAGCTGACGGTGATCCCCGGCGGCGACCCCTTCGGCGGTGGGTACGCGGAGCTTGGTCAAGAC
>WJIW01000586.1 GCA_014730065.1 Armatimonadia bacterium
CCCGCGTGGATGCTCGAAGCCGGGAAGATCGGCGGCCCCCGAAGGAGCGGCTAGCGCGAGCCCCAGCAGAGAGCAGCCGAAGCCGATCGTGGCCATGATGTCTCGCCCCTTACCCGGCCCAGGAACACGCTGGCGGGTTGATGTAGTCGTGGTAGGCGTCGTGGACCCGGCCTCGCTTGGCATCGCCTTCGTGGATGTACAGGCGGTAGGCGAAGGTGGCGTCGCTCTCGGCCGAGAGCAGCCATTCGCCCCGCTTGCCCGAGCCCTTCTCGAAGTAGCTGACCCCGAAGGGGTTGGCCGTCATGAGGCCATAGTTGCGGACATGCCAGTAGACCGGGTGCCGCAGGTTGGAGGGATGATCGAAGATGGCGATGCCCGCGTGGACGCCCTCGATCACGCCCGAGTAGTCGCACCAATGGGCGCGCTTCCCCCACGTCTCGCCCTCGTTGATCCCCCCGAAGCTGTTCTCGATGGTGCCCGTCGGCGCGTTGATCTGGGGGTTGACGCGGACCGATAGCATTCCGCCCTCCTTGGTATCCCCAAAGAGCACGGCATCGTGGCCGGTGGCCAAGGTGTAGGTGAAGTCCACGCAGCGGCTGCCCGCATCCAGGGCGTAGAACCGGATCACCCGCCGGTCGTCTAGGATCTTGTCCCCCGCTGGGCTGGTCCACTCGCATGTCTCAATGATGGCGCCCGTCACCGCGCCCGAGGAGAGACTCTCGAAGCCGGCATGAACCGTCTTCCCGTGGTTGCCATCCTCCGACCAGTTATCCGTGCCGTTGACGAGCCCATGGGAGACCCAGACCGAGCGATGATGGGGGTGGTCGTAGCCTTGGGTGCCGCGCTTCTCGATCTTGCGCGTCATCTCGACGCCGCCCGGCCCGAGGATGGGTGCGAGGTAGGGCCGCGCCAGGGCCTTCTGGTGGAGGTACTCGGTGAAGGGCCGGCCGCCGATCGAGACCGATACCGCACCCTTTCCTTTCTTCAACGCCACCCCTTCGGCCGCCTCGCCCGCGACGATCTTGAAGGTCTTGGACTTGCCCGCGGGGAGTCGGTCGAGAACGAACACCAGCGCCGAGCCCTGGGGGCCTCGCTCGATCTGGCCCTGGAGCTTGGTCTTGCCGGCGGTGAGCAGCGGATGCTCGGGGAGCTTCAGCTCATCGGGGATGGCGATGCTGCAGACGGTGTTGACTCGGGCGTGGGGTCCCGCCTCGACCACGATGCTGGGCGCCTTGGGCTGGCTCATCACGGCTCCTCCTGAGTGTCGGTGTCGGCTGACATGACTCCGGTTCGAAGCGGCCGGAGCGCAGCCCTTCCCTGGACTTGGCGCACCGGCCCATCAGTCTGGCTGTAATGATGTCATAATAAGGCTACACAATACCAGCAACGGCGTGGGCAATACTGCGCCCCCGGTTTGGCTCCGGGAGATCACTCGAACCGATTGGGAGGCTACATGGACATGAGAGGCTTAAGAGCCCTGATCGTACTGGCATCCATCGCGGCCCTGACCGTGGGTCTGTTGGCGGTGCAAGCGTCCGCCAGCCCGGGTAGTCACATGAAGAGTACCTTCAAAGCCCATCTTGATGGCGACTCGACCGGATCGCGCGGGCAAGGACAGGCCATCTTCAAGCTAAGCAAGGACGGTAGCGAGATCCACTACAAGCTGAATGTGGCCAACATCGACGAGATCACGATGGTCCACATACACCTGGCCGACGAGCCCGGAGGCAACGGCCCGCCCGTGGTCTGGCTGTATCCCGATGCTCCGCCTCAGGCGGCACCGAGCGGCAGAGTGAACGGGACGCTCGCCGAGGGCACCATCACCGCCGATAGCCTGGTTGGCCCTTTGGCGGGGGAGAGCTTGGAGGACCTGGTTAATGCCTTCCGTGGCGGCCTGACGTACGTAAACGTGCATACGGTCGACCATGCCGGCGGGGAGATCCGCGGCGACATCAGCTAGGCGATGACACCAGGAAGAGCAATGGGGGCGATCCGCCGTGGTCGCCCCCGCTCTTCGTCTCCGTCGCCTAGCCCCCGAACTCGTGGAGGACCAGCGGATCATGCCCCGGGACGAGGTGGTCGGCGGCACTGCGGGCTCGAGCGATGGCTCGATGCCAAACGGCGGCATCCACCCCTCCGATGGGGCGGTCCTCCCGCAGATTGTCGTAAAGGTACGCCACATCGCCCATCAGCGCCGCTCGTCCGGCATCGGTATCAACCACCACCGCCTGGCTGCATGGGGAGTGTACGCCGAGATGGAGGATGCTGACGCCGGGGACCACCTCCTCATCGCCGACGAGCCGGAGGCGCCCACTCTCCTCGAGATACGCGGCGACCTCAGGCGGCAGAGCTGGCCGACCCTCTTCAAAGCCCTGCCCGCTGATGAACACCCGGGCCGTCTCGAAGATGGGCAGGAAGTCGTAGTGGTCTGGGTGCAGGTGGGTGATGATGACCGACGGCACCTCGGCGGGCTCGATGCCGTGCGCCCGGAGCGCCACAGGCGTCCTCTCGCCGGGCGCTTGCCGCACCCCGCCGGGGATGTACTCCGCCGTGGAGCGCGAGAAGCCCTCGGGGTCCGACGGCCCCGTGTCCACGATGATCGGCCCACCGGGCCCTCTCAGGATCCACACATACAGCACGAACCGGCGCACGCTCTGGTCGCCGCCCGCAAAGGTGATGTAGTCCCGCACGTCACACTCGCCCACTCGCACCGGAGTGAGGGTCCACATCATGGGCCGCCGCCGAAGCCATCGGGGTACCGGTGCAGCACCCTGGGATCGTGGCCCGGAAGCACGGCGGCGTCCATCTCAGCGATTCTGGCCAGGGCCGCTTCGCACTCCGGGAGGTCGTCGAAGACGCCAATAGGCCTGCCCTGCTCCAGGTTCTCCCACCTGAAGATCACGTCACCCGTAAGGAAGCCGTCGCCTCGCTCCGTCGCCACCAAGACGCCCTGACTGCAGGGCGAGTGCCCCCCGAGCCAGACCGTGCCAATCCCGGGCAGCACCTCGGCATTGTCGGTTAGCGTCACGCGATCGGCCCATGGCCCCGTCAACCCTTCCAAGGTCTTGCCCGGCGCCCAGCTTCCCGCCCAGCCGGGGTTCTTGGTGGCCTCCCGGAACCCGCGCTCGGAGACTACGATGCGTGCCTCCGTGAACAGGTCCAGGTTGTCCACATGGTCGAAGTGGAGATGGGTGACCACCACCGTTCGGATGTCCTCGGGGGCCAGGCCCCGAGCCGACAGCAGCGCGCGGACGTCCTCCTCGGGCCGCTGGGTGATGGGCTCGGCGAGGACGTGGGCCGCGCCCTCGTTCATCTCGTCCACATGGCGCAGACCCGCATCCACCAGGCACGGCCCCGCGGGTCCCTCGATCAGCCACACCAGGAGGGCGAAGTCGTAGCGCTCGCTGGGGTCGCCGCCATGGAAGAGATGGTTGCCGGCGATGGCGCAGCGTCCGTTGCATAGGGGCGTGAGGGTATTCATGGGGCAGGTTTGGCCCACGACGGGCCGCACACCTGCCCCCGGTCGTGGCTCGAGCACGGGCGCACCATGCACTCCGCCTCCAGTACCTAATCTATCCCCCTAGCAGGGGCTCCTCGGGCTCGGCTGGCTCCTCGGGCGCCAGCGCCGAGGTGGGCACCAGATCGCACCGAATGCACCACGCCCCCGTAGCCGCGTCGCCCTGCGGTATGCTCCATGGCTCGAAGCCATTCTGAAGGCTACCCACCATACAGTGATTGGCGTCCGCGCCGTCGGTGTAGGCGAGGAACACCCCCGGCGTCTGGCGCGAGTTCATGCTGGTAACCACGGTGAAGTGGGTGGGCACTTCGATGGGCTCAGGGAGCGGGAGCGACGTCCATCCCGGCTCGCCTCCCCAGTAGACCTCGTCGTACCGGTACTTGCCCCCGGCGATGGCGTTGCCGTTCCCGTCGAGGATGTACAGATCCAGGTTGTTGGCTTCGCCATCGGCGGGCTGGCCGTAGTAACTCGCGCAGATGTACACACGCTCGATGGCGTAGCTCTCGTCCTCGGGCTCCACGAAGGTGGTGGCCTGGGCCGACCCACCGAAGGACTGCTTGCCCGTCGGGACGAGGGCGCCGTGCCCGAGCTGCACCGGGGCATTCTCGGGCGGGGTGAACTCGTCGGTCATCTGGCAGCGGATCATCCAGTTGGCGGGGGCCCCATCCAGGTCGGGCATGGGGGCCTCGTTGCTTCCCCGTCTCGTCGAATACGACCACGCCTGCCCCTGGGGCGCCGCATCCAGGCTCATGTACACGCCGCAGTCCCGCAAGCAGTGAGCGTAGATGGCGACGGCGAAGCGATCGGGGGGCTGGATCTCCGTCGGCAGGTCGAAGGTGACCCATGATGGCGTGTTGCCGTAGGGGATGGACAGGTACGACATCCCAAAGACCCCGATAGGGTTCAGGTCCATGTCGGTAACTGCGATGGTGATGTCTCGGGGGTAGTCTCGTCCGTAGCGGCTCGCGTGGAAGCTGATGGACTGGAGAACGGAATTGCCCTCGGGCACCTCGAACACGGTGATGTACCCCGCCTGCGCAGTGCTCCGCTTGCCGTCCGCTTGACCATCATCGTACTTCAGCTCGACCTGTCCCGGCGCAGCCGATCCCAGCAATGCCAAGAGCACGGCGCCAATGACGGCGTGCCGCCGAGGCCAACTTGCCCACATGATGCACTCCTCCTGCTGCCTAAGATGGAGATTAGACGGCGTAGCCCCCGTAGTGTTTCGTGGTTAGCGAGTAGATGAAGCTCAAGTGGACGACCAAGCCGCCTGGGGACCGGCAACCTGGTCCCCAGGCCGACCCGCTGACGCACTCAGTAGACGACCCTCTGCTGCCGCGGCCCGAGGAAGAACCACAGGATCAGGCCGCATACGGGGAAGAGCCACAGGCCGATGATCCAAAGCACCTTCGCGGCAACTGTCGCCCTGGAGCTCAAGGTGTGAACCATCGCCCAGATCGTGAGGCCCAGCCATATCAGGCTGCAGCAGCCTCCGCCCACCTGGGTGTAGACGTTCTGGAACAGATCGGTCATGCCGTCTCGGTCCTCTCCGCGTGCGGCACGCTAGCCCTGCTTGGGGCCGAGCAGCAGCCACAGGATGACGCCAACCACGGGCAGGAGCAGGATCAGCAGTATCCAGAGCGTCTTGGAGCCCGGGGTCGCGCTCGATCCAACGATGTTCATGATGGCCCAGATGCATACGCCCAGCCAGATCAGGCTGCAGCATCCGCCACCGGCCAGTGACAGGATGTCCATCGGGACGGCTCCCTCCAATTTGGTACCTCCTAATGACAGAGTCCCTGGACGGGCTCGGGGGGTAGGTGGGGGTTACGGCAGCCTGGCCGCCCCCCCCAGCCAGCCGTGCGGCGGATGGCAGCGAGACCGGATGGTCGCCACGCCACCCTAGGGAGGCACGGGCACGACCAGCCGGAGGGGTGTCAGCAATCTGCATGGCGATCTGACACTCCTCCGCCGTCTGTTCCGCTACGTCATGGCGACCTACTACTCGGTCTCCCCGCCGTCAGCCATCAGCAGGCCGCCGTGGGCGGCCTCGCCTGGGTCGGGGGTACCCACGGGAGTCCTGTCTTCGAGGTAGATGGCTCCTCCGCTAACGCAGCCCGAAACCGCCGCGGCCAATCCCGCCGCGAGGAGGAGAAGGGTCCATCCCCGTCGCGCGCGCCTCATGGCGTCACACCTCCACCAGATACCTGCCGAGATACGGAATCCCGACATTTGGCCGGAAGTATTCACGAAACGAAGAGCGATTCCTCCTTCAGCGCACGCGCCGGACCCGGGCCTCCGACAGGGCCGGTGCGCTGCCCTCCATGGCCAGCCGCATGTCCGCTCCGTTGCAGCGATCACCGAAGCGCATGTCGTCGATCTCGAAGGTGACGGTGCGCCACCCTTCGCCCGTCGACGGGGGCAGGGCCGGCCCCCGCTTGAAGGCGCCCGCCCTGACGCTCGAATCGGGGTCCAGACTGTCGTACTCGATCCACGCCTCCCGGTATCCATCATCCCAGTACGTCAGCTCCACCTTCACGGGCGTGGCGGGCTGATCGAAGGCGAAGCTCCGGTGGGCGTCGACGTACAGGAACTCGCCCGGCCGGGTTGGGTCGGTGGTCAGGCACAGGCGGCCATCCAGATACGCCTTCCGCACCGGTCCGTCGGCCACGTCGGGCACGTCCACGCCTCGGCTCTCGAGTGGCTCCCAGGTGATCACTTCAGCGTCGGTGTACGGTCCTTCGGGCGGCAGGTAGGCGACCTCGCGCCACAGGTCGGCATAGTGCTTGGTCAGGTACACGTATTGGTGACCGTACTCGATGGTGGGCTCGACTTCGGTGCCCTCATGCAGCTCGTTCCAAGTCTCCACCATCACCAGAGTGGGCCGCACCCGAGGATGGCGAGAGAGCAGATCCTCCCAGTTGCGAACGTAGAAGTCGCCGCCCTCGCGCTCGACCACCAGGGGCTCGCGTCCGGGGACCGCCGAGTGGTCGTACCCCGGCCCCACGGCGGCGGTGGTGTTGAGCTTCAGCCCCAGGGCGCCGCCCCAGGAGATGATGTCATCGGCATCGCCGGGCCACCCGTGGTTCTTGATGATGTGCACCCCTGTGCCGAAGTCATCCTCGAAGCGGCGCTCCACGTACTGGAACAGGTCGTCATCTTGGCTGGCCGCATAGGCCGAGCCATAGAGGATGACGATGGGATCGCCGTCGATCCGTGCCCACGCCCGGGGTGGGATCATGGAGTAGAAGTCCCGGATGGTCTCGTAGAACCACTGCCGGCCCCAGTCCGTGTCCAGGGGCACCTGCCGGTCCTTGTAGTTGTAGCGGAGGGTGGTCGTATCGTAGAACATGCCCACGGGGAGGACCTCCTCGCCGGCGGCGAGCTGGCGCTCGAGGATCTTCGACAGCGTCCGGGCGCCCACATTGCTCCACGAGAGCCCGGTGGCCACGGGATGGTCCGAGTCGTCCATTCCGGGCATCCCCCAATACACCAGGGCCATGAAGTCCAGCCCCGCCTCGCGCACCTTGGCGATCTGCCGGACCCACCACTCCTCGCTGTCGTAGGCGTAGTCCTCGCCCCGGTACAGGGGATGGTCGGTCAGGGCATCGGTGCCGTCATGGTCGATCCAGTGCTCTCCCACGCTCTGCTTGTACCAGTAGAAGAAGTGGGTGCCGACCACGGGCTCGTGGGCGCCGAAGGAAGGGGCTCCCGCGTGATCGGCGGGAGTGAGGGGAACGTACGGCCCGGCCGGTGGGGCCAGGAGAGTCAGGGCGAGGATCAAGTGCATGTCATCGCACCTCCAGCGGCCGAGTTGCGCCGTGCTGGCCCTCGATCCCTGCATGGTACGCGCGAGGGCCGGGTCCCGATCGGCCCCGGCCCCACCGGATGGCGACTATAGCGAGCTCTACTCCCCCGCCCCGTACCTCACGAAGCTCGTGTAGTCGTACCCCTCCAGCTTCTCCGGGCCGCCCAGGAAGGTCAGCTCGACGATGAAGCCGCAGCCGGCGACCACGCCGCCCATCTTCTCGATCAGCTCGAAGGTGGCTCGGGCCGTGCCGCCCGTGGCCAGAAGGTCGTCGATCACGACGACCCGGTCGCCCTCATCGAAGGCGTCCCTGTGTATCTCGATCTCCGCCGTGCCGTACTCCAGCTCGTAGGCTGCCTTGACCGTCTCCCACGGCAGCTTACCCGCCTTGCGTACGGGAACGAAGGGTAGGTCCAGCTCGACGGCCACGGGAGCGCCCATAATGAAGCCACGGGACTCGATGCCGGCGATCACCTCCGCCTCCTTATCCTCGGCGTACTCCGTGAGGGCCTCCACCATCAGGTTCAACAGCTTGGGATCCTTGAGGACGGGCGTGATGTCCTTGAAAAGGACGCCCTCTACGGGGAAGTCGGGTACGTCTCGGATGGCTTGCTTGATGGCTAGGATCTCGTCGGCCATGGTCTCACTCCTCGCTGGGTTGTTGTGGGCGGATCACTGATGATCGGTCCGTCGGCACCGACTGAGTCTACACCA
>WJIW01000587.1 GCA_014730065.1 Armatimonadia bacterium
GGGGCGCATCATGCTCCAGCCAGTCCTGACGGAGGACTGGGAGACGGCGCCGCCCGGATCCTACACCGTCGACCACCAGGCAGAGCAGCTACTCCTACGCCTACCTACGGGTTGGACCGCCGATGACTTCGCGGGCTCGCAGGTCGAGGTGGCAGAGCGGAACGACGGGCTGCTTATCGCAGAGAAGCTCAGCAACTTCGTTCTCCGCAACGTCACACTGGAGCACTCGGCTGGGCCCCCGTTCATCATGAACCATGTATGGCGAGAGCGCCCGCGCGAGGATAAGAACTGGCTGTGGGACCACGTGACGGTTGCTGACAACGGCGACTCGCTCAAGCTCGATCACGTGCATCTTCTCACATTCGACGGACTCACGCTCCGCAACAACAGGGGGACCACGCGCACCCTGTTTTCCGAGGGCGAGGTTCTCAACGCGCACATGTCCGGGTGCGGCCAGTGGTGGTACGCGATGAAGAACATCCGTTGGCATGGCTGCGAGTTCGCTGACAACCCCGGCATTGCCATGCGCATGGACCACACCGCCGAGAACCTCTTGATAGAGAGCTGCCGGTTTCTGCGCAACGGCGACCAAGCCATGGTGTTCGAGACGGCCATCGGGCCCGTCACTATCCGCGGCTGTGAGATCATCGGCAACAACCACAGAAACGAGCCGGGGAGCGCCACCGACTCGGCCGTGTCGCTGGCTAGTCTATCGAACTTCACATTCGACGACTGCCGCTTCGTTGACAACAACCTTGCTGCCCTGGCGATCTACCCGCGCGAGAGGGCTCATCGGGCGAACCAGCGCGGCGCTGACGAGTTGTTCAACAGCCTGGACTTCGGGCGCTGGGGTGTCTACACAGATGCGGAAGAGGGCCGGCGCCGCTGCCTGCCATGGGGCTGGAAGACGGGGGCCTTCGTCCGCAATATCACCATTGCCAACTGCACCTTCACAGCCACCGACCCGGAAGATCGCTTCATCGTCCAGCACTACTACGACCGTGACTCGGCCTATGACCGCTTCACCAAGCACGAGCTGAGAGCCTGGAACAACCGCTACTACAACCCGGCAAATGCACAGGCCTTCGAGTACGAGGCCGACGGCGTCTGGCGTGGTCCGAGCCCACACTTCGGTGACTTCACGCAGTGGAAACAGACGAGCACCCATGCAAACTTCGAGGCCGGATCGGCGTGGGGCGAGACGGCCCCCCGAGACTACGCTCCCGCCGCGCCCGAGCTTGCGCTGCCGGGCGATGACCCGAACGCGGTAGCCGAAAACGACGTCCTCCGCTATGAGGCGGAGCAGCTTCCTTTCACGGCTACGCAGGATGTGTTGCTGGTCCCCCACGCGGAGGCATCAGGAGGCATGCTCCACAAGGCCGTCATCGAGCAGGTCGGGGACTATGGAGACCACGTCGATTACATCCTCCAGGTACCGGAGGCCGGGGACTACTGGGTCACGGTTCGCTACCTGCGTGACAGCGGTCCCTTCCGTTACCTCGGCTACGCCCAACTGACCATCAACCCAGAGCCCGCTTCAGCTTTGGGGCGCATCCGGCCCCCGTCCACGGGCACTGCCATGCCGTGGTGGGACCAGCAGGGCATGACAACGGACATCACCGACGTGCCTCTGGGCCGAGTCTCACTGGCCGAGGGAAAGCACGTCTTCCGCTTCGAGGGTGTGCATCGCGACGGTTACGCGTCAGGGGACTTCGACATCACGGTGGACGCCATCGAGCTCAGCAGGGAGATGCCGCTGCAACCGGCCAGTGCACTCGTGGATGGCAAGCCCGGGCTCGTGTACCGCTACTACTCCGGCGAATACGACGACTTCGCGCTGATCCCGGCCTATGAAGACCTAACACCCTCCGCCGTGGGGGTCACGAATGTGATCACCACGCTTTGTGCCCCGAAGCGCGGCGACTTCGGGTTGCGGTTCGATGGCTTCCTGGATGTGCCCGAGGATGGCATCTACACATTCCGCACATTCGTGAATGGCGGCGTCAATCTGTACGTGGATGGAGCACGAGTCATCGACTGCGATGGCGAGCACGGCGACGGTGAGCGTGACGACCCGTGGCTGAAGCGAGGCTACGTGGGCCTGGAGGCCGGCTGGCATGCCATCCGCGTCGACTACCTGGACGTGGGGATGAAGGGCAGCTCGCTTGAGGTGACCTGGGAGGGGCCGGGCTTCGGGGAGTGTGCCATACCCTCCCAGGCATTCAGCCATGCCGAGGACGTGGAGGGCATCCCTTACGTCGTGCCCGAAGGTGTGAACCTCTTGCCCCAGGGGAACTTCGGCGTCGCCTCCTACCCCGGCGACTGGGAGCCTCTGCACGACTGGGCCTTCGACCGCATCACGCTGAAGGGCACTGGCCCCGGCGCCTACTTGCGGCTCGTCGGCCCTCCCCAGTCCTTCATCGCATCGTCCATCCGCGTCCCAGAGGACACTCAGAGCATCGAGGTCGCGCTGCGCTACCGACTCG
Organism: Armatimonadia bacterium; assembly: GCA_014730065.1. Taxonomy (GTDB): domain Bacteria; phylum Armatimonadota; class Zipacnadia; order UBA1398; family UBA1398; genus UBA1398. Next base: position 2,487 of record WJIW01000587.1, read on the forward strand.
CCGGCTTCACACAAGGAGCGCAGCCGTGGGACGTCCCTATCGTTGCCGTGGACTTCCTCGATGAGCGCGGGGGGAAACTCGACAACGGCGGGTGGGACAAGCTGATCAAGCTCACCGAAGACACCGACTGGATCATCCGTCGACAGCAGTGGAGCTTGCCCGACGGAGCCGTGACCATCGTTGTGACCCCGCAGTACAAGAGCGAGGCAGGTGTGTTTGATATCGATTGGATCCAGGTGTACGACCCGGCGATTCCACCGGAACTACCTTTGGACGCCAAGTGATCCGAGTTCCCGGTCCCAGTGCTGAGACCCTGGAAGATCATCCCGAGATAGGTCAGCACGCGTAGTGGACGACGTCAGACCCGTCCCTGCTCCATCAGTACCTCGGGCAGCGGCTGCCGCCCACACGGCTCGCCGAACCTGCACCAACGACACTGCCACTGGTTGGTGGTCAGCGGGAAGTCGTCAGGCGCCGAGACGACCTCCTTGTCGCTGAGCCAGCCGCGCTGCTCCCCGAAGCACTGGCGCCCGGGCGACGTGCCGCTGAAGCCTGCCACGAGCCGGCGGACGCCATCAGTCACCGACGGGGGTCGCGAACTGAGGATGCTCCTTCAGGGCCTTGATGCCGGGTGCCGCGCAGATGACGTTGTGGCCTGACTCATGCAGTTCATCGATGTTAGCCCCCAGAGCACTGGCGATAGTGCAGTGCGGCCCGGCTCAGGGGCCTCCTCCGGTAACCGCCCGAGGTCAAGATAGCTCGCAGCGAAGCAGCGTCCGGCGACCAGAGCTGCGCCCAGGTGGCCGACCATTCGCCCTGTGGGCGCAAGCCATCGCCCACGGCCTCCCGGCAGATACGCGGGGTCGGTCGCCGGCTTTCCCCCGGCAGCGGGCGCGGAGGGGGCCCCGCGGGGTGCGGGACCATCTGTTAAGCGCGTCCTGTCGCGGTAGCGGCCCTTCTGGACGTCGCCCGCCATGTCATTCCACACAGCCAGGCTGTACCAGATCCCCGTCGGCCCCGCTCCGGTTCCCGGTTGCTGCAGAATGCGAGTTTCGTTCCATCGGGGGGGAATGCCGGGGACGAGCTCTCGTGGTCGCCGCGGGTGACCTGAGCCTTGTGGTCGCGGTCGTCGTACATCATCCAGATCTGGTTCCGGCCATCGGGGTCGTCCTGACACCACGCGATCCGCTGTCGGCCAGTAATGAACTCGATGGTCAGGGGAATGGCGGCCGAGCCATGGATCATACGGGTCGCGTTGATGACCGCCACGGCCACATACACCGGCCGGTTGTGCTGCTTCAGGATGAAGCCCAGTCCCTGCTGCGCATTCCGGCCAACCAGGGCTTTGAATGTCCAGTCAAGCCGGTCTGTCAGCAGACCGACCGCCTCGGAGGCGGTGTTGCCTGCCGATACGCCCTTAGCGGCGATTGCGGCCATACGAGTGGTCCACTTGGCGGCGAGACCCGCGCACAGCCTCGCGTCGGGCGCCAGGGTCGACGATCCCGCCATCACCGCTCCCAAGGGGAACACAACCTGGAAGAACAACTGCATCAGGGCGGGCCCGTGGCCCTGCCCAGCAAGCCCGTCTCGACGGACGCCGCTGGCTGGCCAGTGGCCGATGCACACTCTCGACGACGTCCCATAGGTCGATGTGATGCCTGGGTCGCAGCCACCCATCCGATCCGGTCACCCACCCATGCGCCCGCAGAGACTTACAGGAGGTACAGGTGCGGCGATCAACCCCCCAGGCCACACCATACCGCACCGGAGACCATGCAGCACAGGCCAAGGAATGGGTCGAGACGCCACATGGGTAGAGGACGGCCCCAACCCAGGGCCGGTACGCCGAGACAGCCCAGATGGGGTGCACGCTGCTCCGGCAGACGCTCTGGTACTACCAAACCAACTGGGATATGATGAGGACCCATCAGAGGTCATCGGTATGGAGAAACCACTGAAGATAGCACAAAGCGCCCTTCGGGGTGCCGAAGGGCGCTTGATAGGAAATGGTAGCGGGGGCAGGATTTGAACCTGCGACCTACGGGTTATGAGCCCGTCGAGCTACCAGACTGCTCCACCCCGCGTCGACGAAAAAACAGTATGCGGCTTCGGCGCGAAGCTGTCAAGGGCAATTCCGCCGACTGTAGTGCTTCAGCGATCATGTCCGTCCCAGCGCCTCAGCGAGAACGTCCGGATTGGTAGGCAGGCACCGCTGGCCGTAGGCGGGAGGCGCAGCTTTCGGGCGAGGAGCCGAGCGGAAGGCGATGGCTGGCAGACCTCCGCCGCTACACATACACCCGGCCTTCCATGAACAAGACGGCCCTTCCGGCGATGCCGATCCGGTCGCCCCTCACCTGGCACCACAGCTCGCCGCCACGGGGCGAGACCTGCCGGGCGGCGAGCTCCGTCCTACCCAGGCGGCCAGCCCAGTAGGGTGCTAGCACGCAGTGGGCCGATCCCGTGACGGGGTCCTCGGGCACGCCCACGGCGGGGGCGAAGAAGCGGCTGACGAAGTCGCAATCCTCGCCCGGGCCCGTGAGAATGGCGCCGCGGAACGGCCATTGCTCGAGGCGGCCAAAGTCGGGCCGCACGGCACGGACGTCGGCCTCGCTGTCGAGCACAATGAGGATGTCCTCCTGGGAGTTAAGGGCCTGGACGGGCTCGGTGCCGAAGATCGCCGCGAAGTCGAAGGCCTCACGGAGGTCGCCGGGCGGCCGGGCCGGGAAGTCCAGCTCCAGAAGATCGCCCCGGCGACGGACCGGCAGGGAGCCGCTGGATGGCGACTCCAGTTGGACCACGTCGCCGTCCACGCCCAGGCGCTCAAAGGCCACGAAGGCGCTGGCCAGGGTGGCATGTCCGCATAGCGAGACCTCCACCCGCGGAGTGAACCACCTGATCTCAAACCCCTCGCCCGACCGAACCAGGAAGGCCGTCTCCGAGAGGTTGTTCTCTGCGGCGATCGCCTGAAGGGTCGGGTCATCGAGCCACCCCTCCAGGGGGCATACGGCGGCGGGATTGCCCTCGAAGACTCGCGACGCGAAGGCGTCCACCTGGTAGATGGGGATGGCTCGGGTCATGTCCTCGTCTCCATCGCTACTTCCTCTGATAGACCCGGACGTGGTCGACCACAAGGCTGTCGGGTAGCTCGGCCTCCGCGATATCGCCGGCCCATTCGCCGACTTCCAGGCTCAGGATCATGTACTGCTCTCTATGGGAGACGGCCTCGGTGGTCTCGTGGACCTTCTCTCCATCGTAGTACAGTACGTACCGGTCGGGCAGCCACTCGAGGGCGATGGTGTGGAACCCCTCGTCCAGGTCCTCGACCTCGATGTCTCGGCCGGCATGCTTGTGCTCCTCGCCGTAGCCGTCCCAGTGGAGGTTGAAGCGGAGCAGCTCCGGGGTGCGCGCCAGGTACTCGAAGATGTCGATCTCGGCTCCGTAGCGCTGGACATCGCCCAACTTGCCCATGTCGGGTGTCTGGAGCCAGAAGGCCGACCAGTGACCGACCTGGGTCTGCATCTTCACCCGGCACTCGAAGTACCCGAACCTGGCCTCGAACTTGCCTTGGGTTCCGATCATCGCCGTATGGTACTCGTCGCCGACCCGCTGGGTGGTGAGGACCAGATGGCCGTCGCCGTCCAAGGCCACGGAGTCCTCGGTATTGACGCCGTCCCGGCGGGGCCCCAACCCTCGGTGGTCCCATCGGTCGGTGTCCAGCTCATCGCCATCGAACTCGTCGGCCCATACTAGCTCGTAGCCCTCAGGGGCGGTGGCGTCGGGGCCAGCCATGCCGGCCAGAAGCGTGAGGAGGGCGCAGATCACTGGTTCTCCTCCTCGTTCTCCTCCTCGACCATGGGTACCGAGCCCGACAGGAAGCTCACCAGCCTCCATTCGCCGTCCAGCATGGCGAAGGCGACCACATTGGTGGAATGGGTCACGACGTCACCATTGAGGAAGGTGGATTCGAAGGCACACACCACCGCCGTTGGGGAGACGAGAGCCTGGGCAACGGGGGTGGTGTCCACTTCGGCCGGATCCTCCCACTCGCCGACTTGCTCGCGGATGGCCTCCACGCCGCCGAGGGGAATGGTGAAGCCCGGCCCCGCGACCAGGAAGAAGGCATGGGACTCCTCAGGCAGGTAGGGCAGGGCGGCCTGCATGCCCGTCTGCTCGCCCTCGGACAGCTCGCCGATGATCTCGTCGATCTCCTCGGGTAGCTCCGCGTCCTCGCCCATGTCCAGCTCACCCGGGAAGCCGAACATGGCCGCGACCTTCCACATCCCATCCATGCGGGTGAGGCAGGCCATGACGGTCACGTCCTGTTCTTCAGCAGCCACGTGGCCCGTAGCGAGGGCGTAGTCACCGATGACGATCACATCGTCCTCGTCGCAGGTCCAGTCCGTCTCCCGGCCCATGCCATCGGCGTCGCCCATGACCTCCAGTAGCTGCTCCACGCTCATCACGGTGGCCTCTTCCATGGGCGACTCGTCGGCCACCAGGAGGCCGCCCTGGAGCAGCACATCGCCCAGCAGCTCGGCGTCCATACTGCCGACACCAACCATCGCGGCCTCAGTGACTTCGAGGATCTCTTCTATGGGATTCTCCTCAACCTCCGCCTCCGGGGCCTCCTGAGCCAGTACGGTCGGTACCAGTAACGCCAGCAGTCCTGCGATCAGCAGTAGAGTTTTCATGCCAAGCACCTCCTGTGGTCGTCGTGCCTCGCTCTCAGAGTCGCATGTCGAGAATCGCCTCGGCGCCCTCGCTCAAGCTCGCGTCCAGGTCCTCGATGGTCGTGCCCTCGGGGTCGCCCGCCACCGACGGCAGGAGCTGGATGGCGGCGGTGGTGGCGTCTCTGGGGTCATCGATGCGGGTGTCGAGGATCGATACGCCCTGGCTGTCCTCCACGACGATGGCCGCGGATCCCCTGAGTCGAGGTACGTCGCGAGAGGACCGGATGGTGTTGCCCCGCATCGTGAGCTCATCCACGCCGCCCAGGTAGACCGACGCGCCGAGGGGATCGATGAACTGGTTGTCCTCGATGGTCACGCCCTCGATGGGCCTGCCTTGCGCCAGCCCGTGACCGAGCTTGACGGCTCGAACGACGAGCTGGGCGCCGTTTGGTGAGTCGGCGTACCCGAGGCACGTTCCACCTCGGACGAAGCGGTTGCCACGCACGGTGGTGCCCCACGGCACGGGGCCCTCGGGCCAGTCGGGCTCGTTGAGGAGCACCACGCCCGCGCCCGTGGTGTCCTCGAAGAGATTGCCCTCCACCAGGCCATCGCCAGCCCGGAGCATGCACCCGTACCGCCGGTGCCCGCGCATAGTGTTGCCCCGGATCACGAAGCCCGCTCCGCAGGCACTAACGTTGTAGAGGGTGTCGGCGGTCCGGGAGTCCTCGCCCGCCCTCGCGCCCGGGAGGGGCTCGTCCAAAGTGAGCACGAACAGGCCGTCCTCGACCTGGACGTCGGTGGCGGTGATGTAGCCCCGCAGCACTCCGTCTGTGGGATCGAACACCTGGAGCCGCTCGCCCGGCAGGACGATGCAGCCCGGCGTGACCAGCCACTCCGTGGGGGAGCGGATCTCCCGTAGTACGTTGGGCGGGGCATAGATGTTGACGGCGTCGTCGGCCATGCCCTCGAAGAGGCAGTCCTCGATGATGATCTGGGCTCGGTTCTGCTGGCAGTGGACGCCGTCGGCGTTGGTGGTGAGTAGCCGGTCGGTCCCCTCCCGGAACATGACCTCCACACCGCGCACGATAGCCTCTCCGTTGTTCGCCACCAGCCCGATGGCCAGGGAGGGCGATGCGTGGATCCGCACGCTCTCGATAGTCACATCGGTGCATCCCTGGGCGATGATCGCGTTGCCATGGCCCCGGGCCAGGTGGACGTACGAGTCGCCTACGCTCATATGGCTGAGGCCGCGCCGGTAGTGCTCGGCGGCGGTGAAGAACCGGTAGACGCCCTCCTCGACCTGCTCCCAGGTGGGTGTCATGTAGTGGTCGGGGGTGCCCGTCTTGATGCGCCGGGTGTCCCGCTCGATAACCATGCCCCACTTGCCGTACTCGGGGTGAGAGGCGGCGAAGTTTGGGGCGTCGGGGGTGAGGTACCCCTCGTCCACGCGCAGGTCGAAGCTGCCGCCGTCCACGTCGACGGCGAGGATCCCGCCCTGGGTGAAGGGGAGCGGGTCATAATCGATGGTGAGCGCGGCCACGGTGATGTCGGTGCATAGGCCGAGCATGAACACGCCGCAGTCGGGCCGGGTGACCACCAGCTCCGTCTCGGGTCCCGCGCCGCGGATCACGAGCCCCTCGGCCTGGTGGACCGGCAAGCAGTACGGCTGATCGGCCTCCGGCTCGATGCGGTAGACGCCCGGTTCGAGAACGACCTGGCTTCCCGGCCCCGCCTCCACTGCCGCCGCGATGGCCGCCCGGATCGCCCGACCGGCATCCTCTTCGGCGCCCGGCTCGGCCCCGAACTCCCGGACGGTGAAGATCCCATTCTGGGCCTGAGCACCCACTACCAGGATCCCCAGCGCGCCAAGAACCGTCACGGTCATCCATGGATAGGCCACGGGTCTCCACCTCTCGGCCCCGCCCTAGAGCGAGGCGTTGTACTCGTCCACCAGCTCGCCCACCATGCGAATGCGCTCGATGTCGCCGGTGGAGGAGATCTCGTCACTGATCCCCAGTATGAGGTTCGGGGCGAAGAGATCGATGCACCGGCGGGCGCACTCCAGCATGACCTCCGGGCTGTACGTCTCATCGAAGTAGATGGCCGGAATACCATCGATGAGGAACATGTCGCCCAGGGCTTCCTTGGTCTCCTCAAGGGTCACGTCGCCCTGGGGCTGAGGGGTGATGGCCTCGATGCCATCCAGACCGGTCTCCTTGGCGTAAGGAAGCAGAGGCCGGCAGTCGCCGTCCCAATGGGAGTGGACGAACTTGCCGGCGGCATGGAGCAGCTCACACCGGCGCTGGTACGCGGGCAGCACGTACTCCTTGAAGAAGGGCACGGAAAGAGTGCCCGAGTGGATGTTGTCGCCGAAGTTGATGATCTCGATGGGGCTGGCGTTGACCACCTCGATGAGCCGCTCGTGGCAGGCGTTCAGGGCTTCGAAGTACGCCTTGCAGACGTCGGGGTAGTCGTAGAGGGCCATCACGCCGCCCTCCACGCCCATCTCATCGAGGTACAGCTTCTGGACTGTGACCCGGGGCAGGAAGGCCGTCGGCGCCCCGAGACCCTCCCAATCGGCGCAGAGCTTCTCATAGGTCACCTGATCCCACGACCAGGTCCGGTGCTCCTCGCGCCACAGAGCCACTTTCATCTCATCGGGCCCACTGACGGGCCACTTGATCGGTCTCGCCCAGGGGTTGTTGGGGCTGTGCCGGTAGATGGCCACCTGGCTGCCGACGGGGGTGTCGATGACGATGCGGAAGTCGGTGTCGCTGATGTCCTCCCGGCGGATCTCGACGCGCTCGTCCTCGTGGCCGCGGTAGCAGGCATTGAAGTCGTAGATGCGGTTGGAGCATCCGAGGTGGCGGTAGATGTCTGGCAGCGACATACCCTCATAGGGGTCAGGCAGGGGCTCGCCCCGGAAGCGCCGATCGGTGACCCAGCATCCGATTCTGGGCTGCCAGATGACCTTCCCGCCCGCCTCGCCTCGGATCACGTCCCGGTGCAGCTTGGTGAAGTCCATGGCCTCGCCCCTCGGATGTGTAGTGAGACGGCCTTCGGCCGGTCCCGGGGCGGGACCTGCGCCCGCTACGGGCTGGGCGCCCGCACGCCCTTGAGGCGCTGGCGGTAGTGGCGGGCGGCCTCGGGATAGCGGTCCAGTCCGCGGCGGGCTTTGGCGTTGAGCCCGTACGCCCCCTCCTCGACCTCGCAGAACCAGCCCTCGATGCCGTCGGAGGCGGTCAGAACGGAGAAGGTATGGGGCCCGGTGCCCAGCCGCTCGAGCTGATGAACGGTCAATGCGCCGAACCGCTCCAGGCAGCAGGCGATGTGAATGGCCACCTCCCGACTGGCGCTGATGAGCCGCCGGCCGGCGGTGCCGCCGGGGTTGAAGTCGCCGTCCCGGTTCCGCACCTCGCGCATGACTTGGGCCCGTAGTCCCCCGTCCTTCACGCGGTCGAAGATCCGCACGGGATGCTCCACGCTGACCTTCGCCGTCTTCCGTGCCCGGGGTGCCACTAGCAGCAAGCCCAGCTCCAGGCGCTGGAGTAGATACCTCATCCCCTTCGCGCGCTTGCGCCAGGCCGCGATACTCTTCGGTCGGGGGATCGCCACGTACACGGCATCGGCGATCTCCTGGCGCCGTGCGGCTTGGCTCAGCACCTCGGCGTTGAGCCGGAGCTTCATCTCCACGACGACGAGCTGGTCGTCCTTGACGGCGGCCACGTCACAGCCCTTCACCTCTCCCTGCACCTGGTAACCTTGGCCGGCGAAGTAGTCCCTGACGGTGGGGTAGAGGTCGGTCTCGGCTCGGGCCGAGGAGGGGTTGGCGGACATGGGAGGTATCATCCTTCCTGGGCGAGGACACTTGTATATACGGGCCACGGGGGCGCGACCCTGGCGGGAGGATCCATCTTGACGACCATACGCAGCACCACGGAGCGGGTGCGGATGGCCCTTGCCAACCCGGTCTTCACGCGGGAGTTCCGGGTCCGGCTCCGCGGAACTCGGGGCGCGTGGCTGATGCTGGCCTACGTGGGCCTAGTGGGCGGCATCGCCCTGCTGGTCGTCGGCCTCGGCATGTCGGGCGTCAGCCGTCCCACCCAGCAGCAGATGGGCGAATGGTCGCGGAACACGCTGCTGGGCATATTCATAACCCAGTGCTGCCTCATCGTGGCGGCGGTGCCGGGGATGCTCGGCGCGGCCATCGGCTTCGAGCGCCAGGGGCAGACGCTGGAGCAGCTCGCGATCACGCCTCTCAAGGCCACCCATGTGGTACTGGGCAAGCTGGGTGCGGCCATGACCCAGCTCGGCTACCTGATGCTCGCCACGGTGCCCGTCGCCAGCATCTGCTTTCTGATGGGCGGCGTCTCCTGGGATGCCCTGCTGCCGGGCCTGGTGGTGTGCGCGTGTGGGGCACTCGGTGCGGCGGCCACCGCCGTGTTCTGTTCGACTCTGTTCAAGTCGCCGGTGGCGGGCATCGTGTTGGCGTACATCATCGCCTTCATCTACAACCTGGGCATCCCCTTCGGTGAGACGATACTGCGGGATGTGCTCCGCAGCCACCTCTCGGGCTCCAGTGACCCCCAGTCGCTGCCGCTGATCCCTTGGATCGCCCTGTTCGCACTGGTCGAGGAGATGGGCATGGGCCGGGGCTACTGGCTCGACTCGGAGCTGTGGTGGCTTACGTGCAGCGCCCTGAATGTGGCCGCCGCCGGCGGCCTCACCATCCTCGCCATCGCCCGGGTGCGCTCCATTCTCCGGCCCGGCGCGCTGCCGTAGATCGGCATTCGCTGCGGTAGGCGCGGGGGTGCAGTCCGGCGAAGCTCGCTGCCGAAGGGTAGGTGCGACGTGATGACAGCCATCCTGCTGGTCGCGGCCATGGCCGTGGGTCAAGCCGCCTCCGACAACGCTCGAGTGCTATGGGAGCGAGAGCTCGATCGAGCGGGGGACTTGCAGGGCCTGGAGCTGAACGGCGAGATCACCCCATGGGAGGCCACTTCCGACGGCTTGATCATGGAGACGCCTGGAGCCGATCCCATTATCTACCTGCCCGAGTTCGCCCTAGCCACCTCGCCCTACCAGGCCCTCGAGATCACCTACGAATGCTCCGGTGAGGGCCGCGGCGAGATCTTCTACGCCCACGACCGCAACACCGAGTACGGCGGGTTCTCTGGGGCCAAGCGGATCGAGGTGGGCTTCGAGGAGACCGATGAGCCAACTAAGCTGACCGTATGGCCCTTCTGGATCGAAGCCCCGGAGCTGATCCAGGTCCGCATCGACCCACCTTCGGGCGTGCGGCTGACGCTTCACGCCGTGCGCATCCTTGAGGCACGCGTCGATCCCGCCGAATGGACCGGCGAGCTGGCGGGCCCGGCTGACGCACTCAACCCCCTCTCGGGTGCGGAAATAGCTGGCGATAGTCTCGTCGCAACGGGCGGGCGGGTGCTCCTTGCCTCCAGCCACATCGGTCCCCTGTCACCGCTGACGCCCTGGCTGCGGACGGACTGGAGCCGGGACACGGAAGGCGCCACGTGGGAGGCGGCCGTCGTGGGGCCAGCGGCGTCCAGCGCCGAATGGCGAGCCATCGAGCCACAGCCCGGCGGCACGGCGAACACCTGGCTTCCCGGCGCCTCGACCTGGCTCGATGGACGGGGAGTGGTGGTGCTCCGCAGCACCGAGTCCCTGGACGCGGGCTCTCGGTTGCCGATCAGCGCCTTGGCCCTATCGCCCGAGCCATCGGGCAAGCCGCATCCCACCGTAGTGTTCCTGGGCAGCGACGACCCCATGCCCCGGGCCGGGACCGAGGAGGCGGTTCTGCTGCGGCTGGGCAACATCGCCTCCGCACCCATCGGTGGCCTGTCCGCCTTCCTGACTCTCCCCGATGGCCTGGAGCTGCTCGATGGGTCGCTCCGAGCCGATCTGGCGGGCACTCTCGTCCACGGCGATGTGCGCGATCTCCGCTGGCCGGTGCGTGCGGCTGCGCCCGGCGACTACCCGGTGAGTGTGCGGCTGCTGGGCGATGAGCTGGACGTCTCGGAGGAGGCGGTCCTGCGGATCACGGAGGGTCCCACCGGCCTAACGCCGGGCCGGGTGCCCGAGCCTGAGCCACTGGAGACCGACTACGACATCGGTGTGTATTACTTCCCCGGCTGGAACACCCGCTCATCGTGGGAGGTCCTGGACCTGTTCGCCGAGCGCGAGCCGGTACTCGGCTACTACCGCGAGGGCCTGCCGGAGATAGTGGACTGGCAGATACTGTGGGCCGCCGAGCGGGGCGTGAGGTTCTTCGCGTACGACTGGTACTGGGACCGCGGCGCCCAGATGCTCGATCATGGGATCAAGGCGTACCTGGAGTCCGAATACCGGGAGTACCTGGACTTCTGTCTCCTATGGGCGAACCACAAC
>WJIW01000588.1 GCA_014730065.1 Armatimonadia bacterium
ATTGCGGAGATCGTGGTCACGCCTGCAAGCCCGGCGCTGGATGTGTTCGAGCAGGTCGCCCTCTCCGCCGAGGCGATGGACGGCACCAGCAACACCCTTCTTATAGCGAGCGACTTCCAGTGGACCAGCGACAATGGTGCCGTGGCGTCGGTGGACTCCTCCGGACAGGTCACCGCCCACGCGCCGGGCACGGCGGTCATCACCGCCACTGAGCCCGAGTCGGGCGCCAGTGGCCAGGCAAGCGTCACCGTGGCGTTGGCTTCCGTGAGCCTCAGCCGCATCGGCCGGGTCGGCGAGCCCGGATACAGTCACATCGGGGAGATCTTCGACATGGACCTGGGTCCAGATGGCAGTGTGCACCTGCTCAACCGGACGTCCAAGGTCATCAATGTCTCCAGCCTAAATGGCGAGCCCCTGAGGCGCATCGCTCTGCCCGCCGGTTGGTTCTACTCCGGTGTTGCGGTGGGGTCTGACGGCCTCGTTTACGCCATCACCTCCTCGCCGACCCGTGCCGTCTTCGGACTCGACGCCGATGGCAACGTCATCAACCAGATCGTCCCCACAAGCGATCCGGACTCAGAGTTTGGCGTGCCGGTGGGGATCGCCTTTGACGCATCGGGAAGGCTGCACATCGTCGACCGGAACGACTTCGTCGTGATCTTCGAGACCGACGGCACCTTCGTTGGGAAGTATGGGGCGCGGGGCTTTGGCTTGGGCGAGTTCCAGGATCCGGCAGGTCTTTGCCTAGGCCCCGATGACAAGATGTACGTCGGGGATAGGCAGCTGAGTGAGGTCCAGCGCTTCACCGAGGAGGGGGTTCCAGAGGCTGAGTGGGACGCAGTCGGCGGTTTGGTGGACGTGACCGCGACGTCTAGTAGGGTCCTAGTGCTCGAGCCCGATGGCGTGCGCGCCTACTCCGCCGATGGGGCGATTGCCGGAGGATCCACCGCCGGTGCGGACACCTATCGCTACATCGCTGTGAATGATAGAGCGGACCTGGCGATATTCACCGCAGGGCGGCAGGTTCTGATCTCCAATGGGAGTTCGCTCGGGCCGATACTCCAATGGGGCATCGGCCCGGAGAGCCCTGGTCACTTCGCGGAGCCCACCGGCGCTGTGGTAGATGAACAGGGCCGTAGCTTCGTGGTGGATGCTAGCCGCAACGTCCTGTCCCGCTTCGGCCCTGGCGGCGCACTGGAGGTCGAGGTGGCGGCCACGGACGCCCGCTTTCAGTCCCCGAACGGCGTGGCAATCGCCGATGACGGCAGCCTGTGGGTGGGCGTCGTGGAGGGCGTCCGCCGGTACAGTCCCGACCTGGAGTTCATCGAGGAGCTCGATCTCGGCACTACCATGCTCGACCCAAGGGACCTTCAGCTCGGCCCCGATGGCAACTTCTACGTTGCCGACGGCCTGGGCGGACGGGTGCGCGTATACTCCTCGACGGGCGCCGCGGGAACCTCCATCGGCACCGCCGAGCTCTTCCGGCCCACCGACATCGCCTTCGACCCAGCGGGCCTCCTCTACGTGGCCGACGAGGCCGGAGTGATCATGAGATACGATCTGGACGGGAGGCTGCTCGGACAGTGGGGCACCGAGGGTGAGGCCGATGGCCAGTTCCGCATGCCGAGTGGGATCGCGGTCGACTACCGGGGCCTGGTGTACGTCGCCGACCGAGACAACCGGCGTGTCCAAGTCTTCACAGGCGACGGCACCTTCGTCGCAGCCATGCCCTTCGCCGACGACTATGGGTCGCTGCTCGCTGTGGACGTGGAAGTGAGTCCCGACGGTGGCCGGCTTGTGGTATGCGCGCCGGAGGACGTTCTCGTCTACGCTCTGACCAACTGAAGCCGAGGAATGGGGTCAACGATGCTGAGAGAGACTCGATACGACCACTCCCGTGCGGGCCACATCTGTATGCTCCTGGCAGCAGTGGTCCTTCTCGCTGGCTGCGCCTCCACGCCCGGCCTCGGGCCGGAGGGCGATGGCGGCCTCGCCGTGTCCGTCGTCTGGCCCGAAGTGACCGCGGAGCTGATCCCCTCGGGCACCCAGTCCATCCCCGTCGAGGTTACAGATGCCGCCGACGGGTCGCCGGTCGGAAGCCTGCTCCTGACGCAAACGGAGCCCTCGGGCTCGCTGACGGGCATCCTGGCGGGGACGGAAGTCACCGTAGCCGCCACGGCCCGTCCCAACGCCGACGGCACCGGGACGCCCCTTGCCGCCGCCACCACCCAGGCGACCATTCCCAGCGGCGACACCGCCAGCGTATCCCTCGCCCTCGCCAGCACCATTGCCGAGGTCGTGGTGACACCCTCCGCCCCGAGCCTGGATGTGTTCGAGCAGGTCGCCCTCTCCGCCGAGGCGATGGACGGCACCAGCAACACCCTCCTGGTCCCAAGCGGCTTCCAGTGGACCAGCGACAATGGTGCCATGGCGTCGGTGGACTCCTCCGGACAGGTCACCGCCCACGCGCCGGGCACGGCGGTCATCACCGCCACTGAGCCCGAATCCGGCGCCAGTGGCCAGGCCACCGTCACGGTGGCTCTGGGGTCCATTAGCCTCGTGCAGTCGCTGCGCGTCGGTGAGCCGGGCTACAGCCATATCGCCGCCGCCTTCGAGATGGCAGCCAGCGAGGACGACGAGGTCTACATCCTCGACAGCAACGCCGACTCGGTGAAGATCTTCTCCGCCGTTGGCGAGCCCATCGACCGCGTTCCCTTGCCGAGTGGGGGGCACAGAGACGTGGAAATCGGGCCCGACGGGTTGATCTGGGTCCTCACTAACGACCTGGCCGCCGCCGTCGGCCTCGATCGCGACGGGAACACAGTCAAAGAGATCGGCCCCTCCGCCGACCCCGACTCCTTCTTCAGTCTTCCCGCGGCTATCGGCTTCGACGCGGTGGACCGGCTCCACGTCGTCGACCAAGGCGATGACCGGATCAAGATGTTCCTCCTCGACGGGTCCTTCGTGAAGGCCTACGGAGGGTCGGGCGCAGCCCTGGGCGAGTTCGGGACGCCCGAGGATATCGTCTCCGGCCCCGGCAACAAGCTCTTCATCGCCGATGGGGCCCCCAACAACCGGATCCAGCGCTTCAGCATGGACGGTGACCCCGAAGCCGAGTTCGACGCCTTCGGCGGGTACGGCGCCCTTGGCCAGCCCAACGACATCACGGCAAGCCCCGATCAGGTCGTGATCGCCGACCGCGGCAATGACGAGTACTTCGGGCTCAACTCCGCCCTGACTTGGCAGTGGACCACCTTCGGCGCCCCCTCTGCGGTGGCCGCCACTCCCGACGGCGACTGGGTCTTCGCCCTCCGGTCGGGCCAGGTCAGCGCGACCCGGTTCCCCGCCTTCCTCCAGACGGATTGGGGCACATCGCCGGGGGCGCCGGGTCACTTCGAGAAAGCTCGGGACGTAGCCGTCGACGACCAGGGCCGCGTCTACGTACTCGACGGGCGCCAGAGCCGCCTGTCCAGGTTCGGGCCTTCGGGCGCGCTGGAGGCCAGCGTGGTTCCCGACCACGTCGCCACCAATGAAGCACCCGAAGCCCTCGCCATGGGGCCCGATGGGACGCTGTACGTGGGATTCGAGACGGCCGTCAGCGCCTACTCGCCCGACCTCGAGCTACTAGACTCGTGGGAGTCGGGCGACATCGGCAAGATCGCGGGTATGGTGGTCGGTCCCGACGGCAATCTCTACATCGCCGACCTGGCGCTGGATGACATCCGGATCTTCCAGCCGAACGGCACTTTCGAAAGCTCCTTCGGCGGAGCGAACCTCAACATACCCATCGACCTGGACTTCGATACCAGGGGTAACCTGTTCGTGGTCACCGACGTGGGCAAGATCGCCTTCTTCCAGTCGGATCTGACCTTCCTTCGGGAGTGGGGGCAGGGCATCGGCTCCGATCCTCTGCAGATCGACGGACCGGGCGGGCTCGCCGTCGATCCCCGGGGCTTGATCTACATCAGCGACGAGCGGAACCGGCGGATCACCGTCTTCCAGTCCACCGGCGACATCGTCGCTCAGCTTCCCTTCCGGGACGAGTTCAGCCCGCTGGAGCCGACGAACCTGGCCCTCTCGAGCGACGGGTCGAGGCTTTACGTCTGCGGGCTCGAGGACGTGCTGGGGTACGACCTGAATAACTGAGCGATGGCAGCGGCTAGGGAAGTAGCGTCAACGGTCCCGCGTCGCTGGTCGAGCCCTCGATGACGTCGACGTGGGCCTGGGCGGAGCCGCCTTCGGGCGTCAGGCGCCAGCGTCCGGGGTGGTCGCTCAGCTCCGGCGCCGAGAAGCTGAACCAGCCGTCCGCGTCCGTCCGTGCGGAGAGGCGGATGCCCTCGTCGGGCTCGTCGACCGGCCGGGCCGAGATGGGATGGTCAGGGACTGGCGAGCCGGAGGGATCCAGCAGGCGGCCCACGATGCGCGTGCCTTCAGGCTCCAGGGCAAGCTCGACCCGGGGCCATTCGATGGGATCCACGTAGAACGGGCCCACCCGGCCCCGCTCGAAACCCTCGGCGCGGTACTCCAGCCAGTAGCGGCCGGCGGGCACATGGTCGATACGCGCCCGGCCCCGCTCATCGGTGACGGCCCGGCGGCCCAGGGGATCGGTCTGCACGGTGACCCCGTCCACGGGGCTGCCCGTGGTGCCGTCCACGGCTCGGGCCGAGATCTCGCCGGTGGAGGGGGACACGAGGGGGACCACGATCCGGCCATCCAGCTCGGCGGCGGGGCCCACCCGTCTGGTCTCCTCCCGGTATCCGCGTGCCGCGCATCTTAGCTCCAGCCATCCCGGCGGAAGTCCATCGAGGATGAACGTGCCCTCGGGCCCCGTCCGTGCCGACCGGCCGGCGCAGGTGACCATGACGCCCTCGACGGGGTCGCCATCATGGGCATCGATGACCATGCCCCGCAGCGATCGCGTGCCCTCGCCATCGAGCCTGACGTCGAGCCGGGCCGTGCCGCCCTCGATGGCATCCATCTCCAGGATCCGGGTAGCCACGCCATGGCCCCGCGCCTCGAAGGTGATAACGGGGGGCTCGGTGACCCGGGGGAGTGCTAGCTCGTAGCCGCCCTCGCCGTCGGTCAAGGTCCGCTCTGCGGCGGCGCTCACGCGCGCCCTGGCGATGGGTCTTCCGGCGTCCGAGGAGACGGTGCCACGGACGGTCACCCGGTCGCCCTTGCGCCGGGGCAGGTCGAGATCGACCTCGAGAACGGTGCCGCCCACCACATCGATGGTGTGGTCTCGTAGGCTCTCATAGCCCGTCGCCGTGGCCGTAAGCCGGGCTCGTCCAGTCGCCAAGTCGCTGATGATGAACCGGCCCGCGCTGTCGGTGATGATGTCGGCGGGTCCTCCCGAACGGGTGTCGTCACAATGCACCCGGACCCCCGCCAAGGGGTCGCCGGTTTCGGCATCCCGAACGGTGCCGGTGACCCCGCCCATGCCTACGACCGTCTCGCCGCCACACCCAGCGCCGAGGAGGACGACCAGCGAGGAGGCCGCTACCAGTAGTAGTCGCATTCGGGAGTGCCTCATGAACCTGGCCCCTCGCGCCCACACCTGCCTGGAGAGTAGCGCCGGGCATCGCCCCCGTCAACCGGATCGGAGGAGTGGACGGCGGAGCGTCCGAATCCGTAGCGGGCGACTCAGATACTATATTCCCCTTTCCTCGCCCGAGACCTATCGCCCGGTGGTGCAGCTATGTACTGGCAGGCAGTCGGTGTCTTCGTCGTCTTCGTCGTCTTCGCGGTCCTGATGATGACCCGGCGCCTCCCGGCCCTGTTGGCTCTACCCGCCATGGCCGCGGCCATCGCCCTGGTCGGCGGGATGGGCGCCATGGATATGCTCAGAACGGTCATCGGCGAGGGGGCCATGCGCCTGGCCACGCCCATCGCCGCGGTCATCTTCGGCGGGGCCTTGGCCCAGGTGGTCCGCCGGACGGGCGTGGCCGAGTCCATCGTCAAGCGGGCCGCGGAGCTTTCGGGAGACAACGCCGTGACCGTGTCGCTGGTGGTAGCGGCCGCCTGCGTCGTGCTCTTCATGACCCTCAGCGGTCTCGGCGCCGTGATCCTGGTCGCGTCGCTGGCCTTCCCCGTGCTGCTGGCGGTGGGCGTCCGGCCCCTGGCGGCGGGGTCGCTCTTCCTCATCGCCATGAGCGTGGGCGGGGTCCTCAATGTGGTCAACTGGCAGTTCTACATCGACGCCTTGGGAGTGACCCAGGCCCAGGTCCGGCAGTACGCCCTCGTGCTCTTCGTCCCCAGCCTGCTGGCGGTGCTGGCCTACGTCATGATCGATGTGCGACTGGCGGGCCGGCGGCACATGTGGGCCGAGGACCGCCGCCCGCCGGCTCCCGCCGTGAGTCCCGTACGACTCGCCACGCCCATCATCCCCGTGTTGCTGATCCTCCTGCCTCCGGTGTCGCGTCCGCTGCTCAAACTGGTGGCGCCTTTGCTCGGGTACGAGCCGGGGACCGACGCCCACGAGGCCCTGCTCGGATGGGAGTTCCCTATCGTGGCGGCCATGGTGCTCGGGGTGCTGTGGGGCGCCCTCCTGGGGCCCCGGCCCGAGGGCGGCCGCATCCAGCTCATCACGGCCTCACTCCTGGAAGGCATAAAGGATGTCGCCCCCGCTGTGGGGCTGATGATGGGCATCGGCATGCTCTTCATGGCCGTCAGCTCGCCGGAGGTCAAGGAGTGCCTGGTAACCCAAGACCCAGCCACCGGCGAGATGACGGGCCCTCTGACGCTGCTGCGGGTGAGCAGTCCCGTGGCATACGTGCTGCTCTGGGGCGCGATGGCTCCGCTAGCCTTGTACCGCGGACCGCTGAATGTATGGGGAATGGGCATAGGTATCGCGGGGGTGCTGGTGGCGGGCGGGGTGCTGCCCGCGGGGGCGGCCATGGCGGCCCTCATGTCCGTGGGACACGTCCAGGGGATCAGCGACCCCACCAACACTCACAACGTCTGGGTGGGCGCCACCCTGGGGGTGGAGGTCCAGGACCTCCTGAAGCGCACACTGCCCTACTCCTGGATCCTGGCCGTCGTGGGCCTGGCGATCGCCGTCCCGTGGTTCCTGAGCTGAGGCTCGGCATAGAGA
>WJIW01000589.1 GCA_014730065.1 Armatimonadia bacterium
CTCGGCGGACCCGGTCGGCTTCGTCCACGCTGAGGCTCAGGTGCTCGGCCACGAACTCGGTGATCAGCCGGTCCAGCCGGTGGGTCAGCTCCGAGTGGCCCGGGTACAGGGTGCCGTCGATGTCGAAAAGCGCGATCTGCAAGGGCTCACTCCCCCGCGGCGGTGGCGGCAAGCTCCATGGCGCGGGCCTCGCCGGGCCACTCGCCCTGGTAGAGGATGTTCCCATCGAGGTCGATGAACACGAACCTCGGCTCCCGAGTCTCGCCCTCGCTGAAAGCCTGCCGTGCGGCATCGCCGGGATCGAAGACCACCTCATGCTCGACGCCGTTCTCCTCGGCCCACGTCCCTGCTTCCTCCACGCTCGTGGCGCCACTGAACCCGAGCACCTTCAGCCACTCGGGATAGGCCTCCGCCACGGCGTTCACGCCCTCGATCTCCTCGGTGTCCTCCCACGCCTGGCCCGAGTACAGGGCCAGCAGGATGCCGTACTGGCCGCGCCAGTCGCCCAGGGTGAAGGCCTGGCCCTCACTATCTTGGAGCGTCACGACGGGGGCGCGCTCACCCTCGCCGTCGGAGGGCTCGACGGTAGTGCCCTCCGGCAGCGTGTACGGCCCATCCCCGGGGGTTACGACTTCGTCCTCATCCATGCCCGCATCGACGGGCTCGGCGACGTCGCCATCGCTCGGCTCGGGCTCGTCGGCACCCGGAACGGCGACGGCGCCCGACGGCTCTCGGCTGTTGCCTTCCTCGATCAGCTCGCCGATGTTCTTCGGGAAGCTAACGTCGCGGTACAGGAGCGTCCCGTCCCGGGCGATGACGACCGTCCAGGGCAGGCCCATGGGGTCCTCGGGATGGTAGGCCTGGAGCAGGGCGCCGTCGGACGAGCCCGAGGCGCTATCGAACATGAGCGGGTACTCGACACCGTGCTTATCGGCCCAGGCGAGGGTGGTGCCCGACGGCTGGGTGGTGCCCACCTCGAAGAAGAACGCTTGCTCGCCATACTCAGCGTAGGCCTCGTTGACGTGGGGGACCTCCTCGGGGCAGTTCTTGCACCACTCGGCGGAGAACACCATCACCAGCGTGCGCTCACTCCACAGAGCGGACAGGCTGGTCTTGGAGTTGTCCGAGGCCAGCAAGGTCGCATCGGGCGCCACGGCGCCAGGCTCGGCCCCATGCTCCAGGGGGGCGAGGTCGGCCGGGGCGACGGTGTACGGCGGAGGTCCGGCCTCGCCGATGCTGACCGTCTCGCCTCCCTCCGCGGCGGCGGCCTGGAGGGCCTGCTGCTCGGCCTTGCGGATCTTCGCCGTGGCGTACTGGCTGCCGGCGTGGAAGAAGTAACCCACGGCGATGGCGAGCATTAGCCAGGCGAACGCGCCCTTGATCTTGTCCATCCACTCGCCGGCCTTGGGCATCGACGACAGGGCGCCGGAGAAGGTGCCGATGATCAGGAACAAGACGCCCAGCCCGAGACCGAAGGTGAAGAGCATCCCGCCGCCATAGAGGATGTTGCCCGTCTTAGCCAACTCGATGGCGATGACGCTGACCACCGGTGCCAGGCACGGACTAGCCACCGTGCCGAAGACCATTCCCGCCAGGAAGGCACCGATGTAGTTCCCACCCCGCCGCTGGCTCTGCCATTGCTGCACGCCGCTGGGCATGGGCAGGTTGATCGTGCCGAACATCACCAGCCCGAAGATCAGGCAGATGATGCCTATCCCGAGGGAGACCCAGGGGCTCTGGGCGAGGGATCCCTGCCCGAGGGCCCGCTCCGTGACCCGCCCCAGGGCGGCCATGCCGGCACCGATGATGGCGTAGGTGAGGGCGATTCCCACGCTGTAGCAGAGGGAGAGGAAGAAGCCCTCCTTGGGGCCCTTCTTGGTCTGCCCGCCGATGACGGCGATGGTCACCGGGATCATGGGATACACGCAGGGCGTGAGGCTGGCCAGGATGCCGGCCAGGAACACGAACACGTACGCCATGGGCGAGCCCGTGGCCAGAGCCTCGGTCACCCCTACCTTAAGGGAATCCCCCCACTCGAGGATCGTCTCCATGCTGTCGGCTCCCTCGGCTTGACGCTACTCAGCTCTGGTGCTCTGTTCGGGCACGATCCAACATGCCCCTCAGCTCTCCGCGAGTGCGGAAGCCCGTGGCTCGGCATAGCTCGGCCTCACCCTGGAAGAACACCAGGGTGGGCACGGCGCCGACGCGGTAGTCCTCGGCCGCCGCGGGGTCCTCGGCCACATCGACCTCGATGAACCCGATCTCGCCCCCCGAGGCGTCCGAGAGCCGAGCGGCCTCGGCCGACTGCATTCGGCACGGCGGGCACCAGGGCGCCGTGAAGTGAACCAAGGTCACCCCGGTCCCCACCGCCAACCGCTGCCTAAGGCTGTCCCGCCCGACGGTTGGATCGCTCACGGGACGGCCTAGCCCGCTCGGCCGATGAGATCCATGATCCGGGCCTTGGGCATGAAGCCGGCCTCGCGCGCCTTCTCCTCGCCGTCCTTGAAGACGATCAGGGTTGGCACGGCCATGACGCCGTACTTCTGGGCGGTATCGGGGCTGTCGTTCACATCGACGCCGTACACGTCGGTCTGGCCCTTGAGCTCCTCGGCCAGGTCGGCGATGATCGGCGCAAGCTGCTTGCACGGGGCGCACCAGGTCGCGCTGAAGTCCACGAGCACCGGCTTGTCCGACTTCAGTACCTTGTCGTCGAAATCGCTATCGGTCACCGCGGGAATGTCGGCCATGTTATCTCTCACCTCGTGTGTATTGTTGTGCTTGGCGGGGTCCCGCCGCGATGGTGGTCGCCCGCCCGGGGGCCAGGCCCTGGAGCCCAACTCCCCGTTACAGTATAACGACATTGTCTTATGCGAAGGAAAGGGGGCCTCGGCGGGGCGGCACCGACGAGCTTCCCGCACCCCCCCTAGAGAGGACCACCCATGAGCGACCAGCCGATCAACGCCCCCGTCGATGTGAGCGCCCAGCAAGCGGACCGTGCCCTGGCGGCCGCGCTGGGCGGCGAGCCCGAGGTCACGTCCATCCATCGGCTCACCGGGGGATGCGTCTGCACGGTGCTGGAGGTGGGGATCCGGGGCGCCGGCCCCGTGGTGCTGAAGGTCTCCGAGGGCAATGGCGGCGACGGAGTGGATGCCTCGCTGCTCAGGGAGTACCAGGTTCTGCGCTACATCCGGGCCCACACGAGCTTCCCCGTGCCCGAGCCCCTGGGCTGCGACATCTCGGGCGAGAGCCTGCCCTTCTCATACCTGGCAATGGAGCGGGTGCCGGGCCTCAACCTGGGCGATGGAAGAGGAGAGATGACCGCCGGCCAAGTCCATCGGCTCGAGCTGGACATGGCCGACGCCGTTGCCGATCTCCATCGACACGAAGTGCCCGAGTTCGGCGCCGTGGGCTCGGAGGAGACGTGGCCGAGCTGGGGCGAGCGAATGGCTGCATCGCTGGAAGAGTCGGCCCGGGATCTGGAGCCAACGGGCCGCCTTTCGCCCGACGCGATGGGTCAACTGCGCCGGGTGATCGATGCCACGCCGAGGCTGCTGGCGGACTGCGGGGAGCCGGCGCTCGTGCATGGGGACATTTGGGCGACGAACATCATGGTCGACGACGGGCGCCTCCAGGCGTTCCTCGATCCCGGCGGCCTGTTCGCCCCAAGGGAGTTCGACCTGGCGTACCTCCAGATCTGGGGCACTGTTGGCGATGCGTTCCTGGAGCGGTACCACTCAATGCACCCGGCACTGGAGGGCTACGAGCTGAGGCGCGGGATCTACTGGCTATCCACGCTGCTGGTGCATGTATGGCTGTTTGGCGGGCGGGGCTACATCACGGGCGCCGAGCGACTTCTGACGGACTACGCGGAGCTTCTGGCTGGATCGTGAAAAAAGTTCGAAAGGCCCTTGACAGGGCTGACGGGCCGCTGTTATTATGATCGATATTCCCATGGGGGCGACATCCTCTACGGGTTGTCGTTTTCCCCTTCTCCAGCGACACAGCCTTGCTGTGTGCGTTCAAAACTGCAACCAAGTCGCCCCATGGGTCTTAGCCGCGCGCGGCACCTCGCATTCCATCTTCCACTTACTACGCTCTGAGCCGGGGGTGCCTGCCGGCGGGTGCCTTGTTTGCTGTACCGCCCAGATACTAGCACACCACGCACACCCGCGCCACCTCATTTTCGCGGCACCCCTGCCCCACTCCACCGCCGACTTCGGAGGGCCACCGACGCATTGCAGAGAATGATAGCCGGAAGACCTGCTAACACAGCCGGCGCCTGTGGCGTCGCATAAGGAGAGTTTCGCGTGGCAAAGAACGGCCTACCCAATATCCTGTTCTTCGGTATCGACAGCCTCCGCCGGGACCATATGTCCGGCTATGGCTACCATCGCCTCACCTCGCCCCATATGGACAAGATCGCCGAGGAAGGTGTGCTCTTCGAGGACGCCTTCAGCCCCCACATCCCCACCACACCGGGCTATGCCAACATGCTGACGGGTCTGGACGTCTTCGGCACCGATCGCGTGTCCCTCCGGGAGCCGGGCCCCATCATGGACGAGATCCCGACCCTACCCGAGATCCTGCGGGAGGCGGGCTACGTCAGCGAGAGCATCGGCCTCGATGACCGCCTGTGCAAGGGTTTCGACGACTACCATGGCTTCGCCGGAGGCTGGGGCGGCTGGGAGAGCCGACCCCTGCGCAAGGCCGAGCAGCTCCACGCCGTCGCCCAGCCCATCGTCGAGCGGTTCGCCCAGGGCGACAAGCCGTGGATGCTCTTCATGCGCCACATGGATCCCCACTCGCCCTACCTGCCTCCCGCGCCCTTCGACCGGATGTTCTACCAGAAGGACGAGTGCGCACCGGGCAACGACTCCATGCAGCCCGTATGGGACTTCAAGCCCTTCGCCGAGTACTTCAAGTCCTGGATGCCGCCGGGCATCACCGACAAGGACTGGGTCATCGCCCAGTACGACGGCGAGATCGCTTACATGGACGCCTGCATCAAGCAGCTCCTGACCCGGGTCGCCGAGCTGGGGCTGGCCGAGGATACTCTGGTCATCATCACCTCCGATCACGGCGAGACGCTTTACGACCATGGCTGCTGGTTCGACCATCACAGCATGTACGATCCCACCCTGGTCGTCCCCATGATCTGGCACTGGCCGGGCCGTCTGCCCGAGGGCAAGCGGGTGCGGGGCATGTGCACCCTCTACGACATCGTCCCCTCGCTGCTGGATCTGCTGGGACTGGACGAGCTTTCGGCCAAGCACAGCTTCAGCGGCAAGAATCTGTGGGAGCTGATGCGCGGCGAGAGGGTCGCCAACTACAACGAGATCTTCATCACCGAGTGCACGTGGATGCGAAAGCACGGCGTGCGCACCCAGGAGTGGAAGTACATCGAGGCCCTGGAGCCGGACTTCCACGGGTTCCCGCCGCGCGAGCTGTACAACCTCATCAAGGACCCCGAGGAGTGCGACAACGCAGTCGATAAGGAGCCCGAGATCGCCCAGGCCATGCACGACCGCATGATGGCCTACATCGAGAAGCGGGAGAAGGAGACCGGCCGGCCGCATCCCATCAAGCGCTGGGAGCTGGGCACCGAGCTGTCCATCGGCGGCGTGGCTCAGGCTCAGAAGCTTCAGGCGAAGAAGGAAGAGTAGCACACGCCCTCCCACCCCGGCCCGGCCGGGCCGGGGTGGGGGATGCCGACCGCCTACGCATTGGTGCTGGTCACGTGCGACGAAGGCCTCGCGGTGGAGGAAGATCATCTGCCCAGGCAGCCCGCTTGCGCCAGCGACCTCTGAACCCACCCCACCAACGCCTCCTCGACGTGCACCATGTCCGTCTCGACGCCCTCCCGCGCCATGCTCGTCACCGGCTCGCCCGCGAGTCCGCATGGCACGACCAGATCGAAGGCCGCCAGGTCTGGTTCCACGTTGAGCGCTAGCCCGTGTAGCGTGACGCCTCTACTGACCTGGACTCCGATGGCCGCGATCTTCCCGCCGTGGGTCCATACGCCAGTGAGGCCGGGGCGGATGTACGCCTCGATGCCGAACTCGCCCAGCACGCCTGCGGTGGCCTCCTCGAGCACCTCCACGTACGCGCGCATCGCCACGCCGCGCCGGCGGAGGTTGACGATGGGGTAGGCCACGACCTGACCCGGTCCGTGGTAGGTCACCGAGCCGCCTCGGGAGGCCTGGAAGACAGAGAGGCCTCGGGCGCGCAGCTCTTCGTCGGTAAGCGGGAGGTCCTCCGGCCGGGTCGAGCGGCCGAGGGTGATGGTCGGGGGATGCTCCACTAGGATCAGCCGGTCGGCCGCGCCCGCCACGACGGCGGCGTGAGCGGCAGTCTGGACCTCCCAACCGGCGTCCCAGCCCATGCGCCCGAGTCGGAGCACGTCCATGGGGGGGCTCATCTCGCCGATGCAGCGACCATGTCCATGACCTGCCCGACCTGGTCCTCGTCACCCAGGACCACGATCAGGTCTTCCTCCTGAAGCACCGTGCCTTTGGGTGGGTTAACGACCACCTCGCCGTCTGGGTGCTTGACGCCGATGAGGGTCACGTCGGCCTCGAGCAGCTCCCGAGTCTCCCGAAGGGTCCGTCCGATCCACGAAGAGCCCGGCGGTATTCCGATGCTGCCCATCTGCACGCGCATCTCCTTGGCGCGCATGACCGTATCCCAGAAACCCACCAGCTCGGGATGCAGGATCCCCAGGGCCATCCGCTGGCCACCGATCACGTACGGTGACACGCTCTCATCGGCGCCGGCGTGATGCAGCACCCGCTCCGACTCGCCTCCCGTGGCCCGGGCCAGGACGACCACATGGGGCGCGATGGACTTGGCGATGACCGTGGCGGTCACGTTATGCGAGTCCTCGCCCATGGCGCAGACGAGGCCCTTGGCTCGCTCGATGCCCGCGGCGATGAGCGTAGCCTCCTGGGTCGCGCTGCCATGGAGGAATAGGATCTCGTCATCTTCTCCCCACTCCTCGTGGGGCTCCAGGTCGATGATGACGCACGTCGCCCCCAGGGCGCGCAGCTCACTGGCGGCCGAGGCGCCCATGCGCCCCGAGCCGCAGATGACGATATGATCTTGGAGTTTGGAGATGCGTCTCAATGTCTGGGTCTGCTCTACCATTCCGGCCAGATGCCCCTCCACAAGAAAGGACGTCACCGCTCCGAAGACGTAACCCACGACCCCTACCGACAGCATAATGAGCACGGTGGTGAAGATGCGCCCACTGGAGGACAGCTCGTGGACCTCGCCGTACCCCACCGTCGCCAGGGTAATGATGGTCATGTACAGGGCCTCGAAGGGGGTCCAGCCCTCGATGAGCACGTAGCCGCCGGTGCCCAGCAGCGTCACGGCGACCAGGGTGGCCAGGGGCTTCCAGACGGATGCCAGGAAGCTCCGCTTGCTCTCATGGAGGATCTGGTAGACGCTCCGGCCATCGCCGCCGAGGCCGCTGTCAGCCATGGATGCCCTGTCCCCGAGGTGGGTAAGTGTCGGACGCGGGGCCGTATGGCCCGGCCTTCCGACCGGCCAC
>WJIW01000590.1 GCA_014730065.1 Armatimonadia bacterium
GCCCCTCACCGAGGAGGGCGTGTCGGTGGAGCGATGCGTGGGTCGTGCCTGGGAGTGGGATCTGGTCGGCCGGGCACCGGCGAGTGTGGATGGCCGGTTCCTGGAGCTAGCCCTGCCACGGGATTGGGTCGGCTATGCACTGGGCCCGCCCATCGAGCTGGAGTTCAAGTGGGCGGACAATCTGCAGCAGCCGGGCGACATCATGGACTTCTACGTCAGCGGCGATGTGGCTCCCGGCGGCCGCTACAACTACCTGTTCCGGGAGCACTTCCCCTTCGTGGATGCGGGCGACGATGCCATGGTGCGGCCGGGCGAAAGCGCTGTCCTGAGCGGACGCCTCCTACCCAACGCCTTCGGGGACGCCCCGTACGAGGTAGCCTGGTCCTGCTCCACAGAGGAAGCGGTGATCCAGGCGGATCCCGGCAATCCGCTTCGCTGCCGCATAGAGGCCCCGGCGGGATCGCACGAGGTGACGCTGACAATCTCGTACGGGCCGCGAGTGTTCGCGGATACCCTGACACTCGGGGTGGACTGAGGTCCACCCGGATCACCCGAGGGTGATGGCGTCCCTGCCCGCCTGCTTGCTCTCGTACATGAGCGAGTCCGCCCGGGCGATCAGGCTGTCCACCGTGTCGTCGGGTCGGGCCAGGGTGGCGCCGATGGAGACGGTCACGCTAATGCGATGATTGGTCGGCCCGCCGGGGATCCCCGAGTTGGCCACCAATGCCCTGGCTCTCTCGGCACAACGACGGAGGCCCTGCTCGTCGGCCTGGGAGAGGACGGCCACGAACTCCTCGCCGCCCCACCGGGCGACCATGTCCGATGTCCTGAGGCTCGCCGTCAGCGTTGAGGCGACCATGGCGAGCACCTCGTCGCCCTTGTCGTGCCCATAGAGGTCGTTGACGGCCTTGAAAGAGTCCACATCGGCGAAGAAGACGCCGAAGCTCCGGCTATACCGCTTCAGCTCGTGGAGGCGCCCCTCGAGCTGGGTCTCGGCGTACCGGCGGTTGGGCAGGCTGGTCAGGGGGTCGATGTAGGCCAGGCGCGAGAGCTCGTCGATCTGCTCCCGCAGGGCTCGGGCCATGGAGGCGTCGGTCAAGACTTCGACGACACCGGTGATGCGGCCATCCTGATCGGTGATGGGTGCCGTCTTCAGCGATACGGGCACCCGATGGCCGGAGAGATGGTGGATGTAAGCGTCGGCGGAGCGGGGCTGACCATCGGCCAAGACGGCCATGAGCAGGCAGTCCTCGCCGAGCATCGGCTGCCCTTGGGAGTCCACGTGGCCGAGGATCTCCTCGGGGCAAAGCCGTCCCATGGCCTCATCCCGGGCGAAGCCTGTCAGGCGCGTCGCGGCATCGTTCCAGAACACCACTCGACGGCTGGTATCGGCGATGTACACACCATCTTGCAGGTTGTTCAGGATCTCGCGGTAACCAATGCCACTCAGGGGATCGTGGCCTATCTCCTCGACTCCCATCGTTCCTCCCTCTCCCCGCCTTCGACCCCGGGATGGGTTTCGTTGGGCCAGAGGGATTCCCTGCGCTAGCGCTCGATTAGGTCGATCAGCTCCCGATGGAGCTCCACCCGGCGGGGATCCAGCTCACCCGACTCCACGCCCTCCCGCACCGCGCAGCCGGGCTCGCGATCATGGCGGCAGTCGGAGAACCGGCACTGGGTCGCCGCCTCGGACACGTCCCACAGCACGGTGTCGATGGCATGGCGCGTGGCGGTGCGTGGGGTGAAGTGCCGCCAGCCCGGCGTATCCACCACCCAGGTGTCGCCCTCGGCTCGCAGCATCTCCACGGCCCGGGTCGTGTGGGTGCCCATGCCCGTCATGGCCGATACCTGCCCGACCTTCTGGTTGATCCCCGGCCATATGGCGTTGATGAGGGTAGACTTGCCCACACCCGATGGCCCCCACAGGACCGTGGTCCGACCCGCCATGCGGCCCCGGATCTCGTCGATCCCCTGGCCCAGCACGGCCGATGACTTCACGATCTCCACTGGCACCGGCCGGTAGTAATCCAGCTCCGCGTCCAGGCCGGGGTCAGCCAGATCCATCTTGTTGATGCACAGCAGGGCGGGAAGGTCCTCGGACAGGGCCGCGACGATAAGCTGGTCGACCTTGCTGAAGTTGGGCCGGGGCTCAGCGGCGGCGAAAACCAGGAGCGCCTGATCCACATTCGCCGCGAGTATCTGGTCCGCGCGCTTCCGGACGGCGCGTTTGGACCGGCGCCGGCGGCTCTTGGCGCCATAGGCTTGGAACTCTCGCCCCCGGCCGAGGGCGTTGCGGCGCGGGAGCACCTCTTCGATGACGCCCTGCCCCTCGGGCCCGGGGGTCAGCACGACCTCATCACCGACGACAACCAAGGCCGTGTCCTCCTTGCCGCGATCCTGCCACAGGGTGCCCCTTAGGGTACAGCGCAGCAGCTCGTCGGCGGCATCGACCACGTACTCGTCGGCGGTGGCGGCGATCACGCGGCCGCGGGCGCTCCTCAATGGACCCACCGCCCAATCGCCGGCAAGTGGGGCCCCCGCTCAACAGGGATCTTCAGATGGGTGGCGAGTGTCTCCACGCTCCCCTTCAGCGGCGCAGCAGCCGCAGCACGACGTTCACGACAACAGTAAGGACCACGCTCAGAAGCAGGCACGTCACCACGGGGAACCGGAAGCTGGCGCCCCGCCCTTCGATCCTGATGTCGCCGGGCAGGCTCCCCAAGGGCAGCCCCAGCCGTATGGCGATCCAGGCCAGACCACCAATGGCCGCCAGCCCCAGACCGGCGATCATGACCCACTTGGCGACATTCGCACCGTCCATCGGGCCGCGGCCAGCCTCTCGTCCCGCGAGGGATACTGCGCCCGAATCGGACCGTGTCCCTCCTGCCGTTGCGGCGCGGTTTGCGGCGAGCCGGCATTCGAGGCACTATAAAGACATAGAAAGAGCACCGGAATACCGAAAGGAGCTAACGCATGTACTCCGTGCGCTGGAATCTGATACTGACCGCCGGCCTGCTGCTGGGCGCCCTCACGGCGTCGGCATCGGCCGATCTGACCTACACCATGGAAGGCACGACCACTATCGAGAGGCCCGATGCCGAGGAGGCCGAGGTGGAGGAGTTCTGGTACACCCAGTACTTCACCGAGGATAACTGGCGTCGGGACCAGTTCGCCGAGGAGCCCGGAGAGGGCGTGGAGCCGGATGTGACAGTCATCCGCTACGCCGACCGCGAGGAGACGGCGATCCTGACGTGGGAAGCCCGGCAGGCCCAGATCCTGCCCGACGAGACCATCGAGCGACTGGACGATATGCTCGCGCAGCTCAAGCGGGCGATGGAGAACGTGCCCGATGGCTTCGACCTCGGCGATGCCTTCGAGATGCCCTCCGAGGTGAAGGGGATGCTGTCGGCGACCAAGCCCGTTATCGCCGTGACCGTCGAGGGGCCCCTCGGCACGGACACCATTGCCGGGCTTGCGTGCGATCAGTACCGCGTGGTGACCGAGGTGCGCGACCCCGAGGACGCGGACGATGAGTTCTGGGGTCACACCATCGAGACGTCCGACCAGTGGATCACCGAGGAGCTAGTGCCGCCGATCACCCACTTCGACCCCGAGCTGTGGGATGCCACCCGCCAGGCGATCCTCTACCTGGAGGCGTGGGAGGAAGCCACGGCGGGGCTCGACATGCCGCCGGGCGTTGCGGCCAAGAGCATCACCGTGAGTGTGGATCAGCTCACCGATGTGGTGACGACGACCGAGACCGAGCTGACCGAGCACCATACCGACGCCATCGGTGATGCCGTCTTCGAGATCCCCGAGGACTTCGAAGTCACCACCATCGAGGCAGAGGGCATGATGATGCCGGGGATGATGGGCTAGCGCTGCTCCCTGAGGCAGGGCCGTGGAGCTACGAGCTTCCAAGGCCTCGGCGCAGAGCCCGAGCACGAACCGGTTGCCAATGGCCAACGCGCCCTACCGTGGCCTGAGCCGCTGCTCCAGGAGGTCGCACAGGGCGTGGACCAGCGTGATGTGCACCTCCTGTATGCGCGGCGTGGAGTCGCTGGGCACGCGCAGCTCCACGTCGCACGCCTGGGCGAGCGCGCCGCCGCTCTTGCCCGTCAGGCCGAGCACGAAGGCGCCGCGGCTCCGGGCGAGCTCGGCGACGGCGCGGACGTTTTCGGCGTCCCCACTGGTGGAGATACCGATCACGGCATCGCTCGGGTCGATGAGGGCATCGGCCTCGCGCAGCAGGATGTCCTTGTACGAGTAGTCGTTCCCGATGGCCGTTGCGCTGGCCGGGTTGGCGCCGAGGGTGACGGCTCGGATCGCCCCTCGGTCGTAGGCGAACCGCCCGATCATCTCCCCCACCAGGTGCATGGCGTCACACATGGAGCCGCCGTTGCCGCAGGTGTAGAGGGTACCGCCGGCCTCCAGTCGGTCGCCGATGAGCCGAGCGGCCTCGGTGAAAGGCGTGGCGAGGGTGTCGATGCTTGCGCGCTTGATATGGGCGCTCTGCTCGAGGTGGGTCTTGAGGGTGTCCTTGGGGTCCAGGGCGATCACTCCGTCCGTCTCTTCGGGGAGAGGGGTTTCCGCCGCCCGACGGCGAAGCCCTTGGGCACGCAACGGAAGGACGGTGCCACGTGCGACGAATCGCCATCACCATGGGCGATCCCGCGGGGATCGGTCCCGAGATCTCCATCAAGACCCTGGCCTCACCCCAGCTCAACGGAGTCGATATGAGGCTGCTCGGACAGGCGTCGATCCTGCGCCGCTGCGCCGATGCGCTAGGGCTGGCTCCACCGGGGGGCGCCCAGCTCGTCGACATACCGGTTGCTGGCATGGACGAGGTCCAGCCGGGCGAGATCAGCGCCGCCGGGGGACGGGCCGCCGAGGCGTCCATCATCAAGGCGTGCGACATGGCCAAGGCCGGAGACATCGACGCCATCGTCACCGGGCCCATCAACAAGGAATCGCTCCGGGCGGCGGGCTGCCCACATATCGGCCATACCGAGATGCTGGCCGAAGCCTTCGGGGTCGACAAGCCACTCACGCTGTTCGTGACGGAGAGCCTGAGGGTGTTCTTCCTGAGCCGGCACAAGTCGCTCCGGGATGCCATCGACTACGCCACGCGCGGAAACGGGCTCGACATGCTGAGGCGGGTCCATGAAGCCATGGGTCAGCTAGGGCACAGGAACCCGTCCATCGCCGTGGCGGCGATGAACCCCCACAGCAGCGATGGCGGGCAGTTCGGCACCGAGGAGGATGAGCATCTGGAGCCCGCCGTGGCCGACGCCCAAGCCGAGGGCATCGACGCGCGCGGCCCCATCGGCGCCGACTCGGTGTTCCACCAGGGCCTGGAGGGCGTCCACGATTGCGTGCTTTCTCTCTATCACGACCAGGGCCACATCGCAACCAAGACCCGAGACTTCTACGGCACCATCAGCGCGACCCTGGGCCTGCCGGTGCTGCGGACCTCCGTCGATCATGGCACGGCTTTCGATATCGCATGGCAGGGCAAGGCGAACGAGTACAGCCTCGTCCGCGCGGTGGAAGTGGCGCTGGAGCTGCTGGAGGCGGGGAAGTGATGGGGTCACCGGCCCCGCACGAGCCTACCGACCCCACTCCGGCAGCTCGTCCCGAGTGATCATCAGCGGGTGATTGTAGACCCGATCGACCCACTCGGGGGCGTTGCGCCCGGGCTTGTCGACCCACCATGGCAGCACGTAGAGCCACATGGGGCCCTCGGATTCCATCAGGTCCGGGTTGGTCAGGCCCTGGCACTCGCTGAGGGCGAGCATCTTGCCGGGCGAGACCTGGGCCATGATGTCGAAGGCCTTCTGGTAGGCGTCCTCCCGGTAGTCGGGCCAGCCGAACCAGTCGTTGACGTAGATGTCGATCCCCGAGATGTCCACGTACTCGGGGCCGGGATAGAACCGCTGGCGCCGCTCGATGCCGGCCACGTCCTTGCCCTCGACACCATCACACTTCAGGCCCGCGTTGTAGACCCAGATCAGGTTGTGGATCCCTCGCGCCTCGGTCAGGTACTCGAAGATGAGTCGCCAAAGCTCGGCGGTGGCTTCGGGGTTGTCGGCATCGGTCCACCAGAACCAGCCGCCATCGATCTCATGGAGGGGCCGCCAGAGAATGGGCACCTTGGCGTCGGCGAGCTGCTGGAGGTAGTCGGCATGAAGCCGCAGGTCCTCCATGACCGCGTCATGGGTCGGGGTACCGGCGGTGACCGCCTCGTCCACATCGATGTCGGCGAAGTCGCGCTTGGTGCCCGGGTAGTCGCCGTTCTCGGTGGTGGGGATGGCCCAGTGCCAACTGAAGGTGACGATGCCGCCGGCCTCATGCCAAGCGATGGCGTCGTCGATGGCCCCTTGGAGGTTGCGCTTGTAGGCGTCATCCCAGCGGGTCTTGGACCAGCCGCAGAGGTCCAGGCCGAGGATGGCGGGATGCTTACCCGAGGCTTCGAGTGCGGCCTGGGCATGGCGCCCGCCCTGCTGGCCCGCCAGAACCCGCTGTCCGTAGACGGACTCGAGGTAACTGAGGAGCTCCCGGGCCTCGGGAGTCAGGTCGGGGTCGACGGGCTCGATGGCACTGGCCGCCGAGCTGAGGAGAAGCGCTCCGATCGCGGCACTCATGATCTTCATGGCTGATTGCCCCTCTCGGGCGGGTAGGCCTACGGCTCCAGATCCGCCAGATCCTCATCGAAGTTCGCCACATAGATCCACCAGTTGTTGTACCCGTGCTCCGTCTCGCCCGGGGTTTTGGGGAGCATCCCGAGCCACCACTTGTGATGGGTGATGATGTCCGGGCCCCAGCCGTCGTGGCAGTTCATGATGGCCTTGGTGCCCTGGAGGTCGGGATAGTTGCGCCAGTCCAGGGCATAGGTCTCGACGTACCGGTCGTGGCCCCAGTCGTAATCGGACCGGCTGTTGGGGGCGTAGTGGACGCTGCCCACGTGGCTCTCGCCGGGGTGCTCCTTGTCGACCCGGGTGAAGACGTTCCAGGGATCGTCCCGGGTGGTGTCCCAAACCCCACCGCCGACGGCCAAGGCCAGAATCCCCTCGGCCCGGTGGCAGTAGCTCTCCAGCATCTCGCCCTCGCCGCGCTCGTAGTTGAAGCCCATGACCCAAAGGGTCTTGCCCACATCGGGGATGTCGTACGGGCGGTAGAACCAAGGGTTCTCAGTGGGCGGCAGCCGGTCGTCGCGACCGGGGATGAACATGGCGTACTCGTCCCAATGCATCCCCGGCGCGCCCCAGAGCCAGACTTCGGTGACATCCAGCTCGTCGATGGTCTCGATGAGTCCGTTCTCCTCCAGCACGCCGGCGTAGCTGGTGCCGTCGCCCTGCTTCCACGTCTGGTTGCGGATGTCTTCCAGTAGGTCGTCGGGATCGTACCGGAAGCCGCTCCGCCATGGCGGGCATCCGTCGATGTCCAGCCGCTGGACGACCTGGTAGTTGATGTAGCCTCCGCTGGCTTCGCGCACGTCGTCGATGAGGGCCTGGGTGAGCTGGTCGGGATCGTTCCAGCCCATAACCTCCACCAGCCGCCTACCCTCCTCGGAAGGGATGGACGGGTTGTAGATGACCACGATGACGTTGGCCCGCTTCTGGCCGATGCCGTCGGGCGGGTAAGGTGCAGGCGAGGTCAGCTCGGGCGGCTGGGCGAGGGCGGAGGCGGCGAGGCAGAGGGAGCCGGCGAGGCATAGGACCATGGTCGGGGATTGCATAAAGGGGGGTCACTCCCGCAGAATCACATTGAACCTTCTATATACTGACGTTCGTTGAATACGTTTCGCCTCCTGCCCGCGCGAAGGCAAGGCTGGGGGCGACGCGGAATGCTCCGCCAAGGAGCGGGCCGTGATTCGCAGGATCCTCACATCCAAGGTCATCGCCTTCCTCATCGGCTTCGTGGGAGTGCCGACTCTCATCGCCGTGCGCGTGATGGCCATGTCGTGGGATCTGGACGACCTCAAGCACACCATCGAGACCGAGGCCGCCTTCCACCTGAACCGCACCGTTCAGATCGGCGCCATCGAGGGCAACCCACTCACGGGTATCGTCCTGCGGGATGTGACGATCGCTCAGCGCGGGCGCTCCCTCCACGATGATCCCTTCGTTCACGCCGACACCATACGCGTGAAGTACCGCGGGCAGATGATCCTGGACCGCGAGGTCCTGCCACTCCGGGGGATCGACCTGGTGGAGATCACCGGGCTCGATGCCGAGGTCAGCCGCGACGCCCAGGGCGACTGGAACTTCCAAGATCTGATACCCGAGGAGAAGGAAGAGACCCCCGACAGATTCGCCGGGACCATCCGAGTCACCGACGGCCGGGTCCACTACCGCGACGAGACGGTGGTCACGCCCCGGGGCGTCCTGGACATCACCCCCGATGATATCGACCTTCAGGTCGACCTGTCCGACCACACCAAGATCACGCTCCTGGGCAGCCTCTCGGGGGGCAGTGAGCCCATCTCGCGCATCGGCGTGGATGGCGAGATCGGCCTGGGCGAGGCATCGTACCAGACCTTCGGCATCGATCTCGACGGTGTGGATCTGCCGTACGCCGTCTCTTATCTCGACCTGCCGCCGGACATGCTCGGGGTCACCGGCGGATGGGCTTCGGGTGAGGCCAAGCTGGCCCTAGCTGGCGAGCATGACCCCGTGTGGTCGGTGCGGGCCGGCGTCAGGGCGGCGCGGATCGCCTCGCCCCAGTACATCCAAGGCGAGGCCGTCTACACCGGCCCCCTGAAGGTGGTCGGCACCAGCCTGTTCTTCGAGGGAGCCACCATCGAGTACGGCTCGAGCGTGGCCACGGTGCATGGGAGCCTGCTGGGTCTGGGCGCCCCGACCGGCCCCCTATACGACGTCACCCTAACCGATGCCCGGCTGGACCCGGCGGAGCTGCTGGCGGAATGGCCCGTGCTTCCCGAGGACTATGAGCTCACCACATCGGGCCCGCTCACGGGCGACCTGCTGGTCACGGGCAGCGGCACCGAGCTGGTGGTCGAGGGCGACCTGTCATCGCCGGGCGTGGTCGCCGAGCTACCCCAAGGCATCGAGATCGCCACCGACGACATCGAGGTGGACAGCGAGGTCGGCGACCTGGAGGCCTTCGGCGGCGAGGTGGGCGTGGCCGAGACCGGCATCAGCGTGTCCACCGGCCCCCTTTTCGAGCCACCCGACTGGATGCTCGTCGACGATACCTCACTCGGCTTCGAGGGACGCGTGGCCGTGGGCGTGGAGATCGGTGAAGGCGGGGTCACGGGCCGTGCCCGTCTGCACGATGGCCATGTACGGTTCCTGGGCACCCGCATCGACTCGCTCATCGCCGACACGCGCTTCGATGCGAGTGGCGTGGAGATCACGGCCCTCAGCGCACGGCTCGATGGCTCGCCCCTCCAGGGCTCGGGCTGGCTCGAGTACGGCGACGGGCCGCTGGCCTACGAGTTCTCGGGACTGCTGGAGAGCTTCCCGATCTCATCGGTAGCCAGGTACCTGGACGTGGGCGAGACGGTGCCGCGGGGCGAGCTGTTCACCCGGCTGGAGGTGACGTCGCCGACGGAGCCCGAAGGCTCACCGACGGTGGTGCTCAAGGGCCGGGTCGAGGATGTGGCCTATGGCTCGCTCACGGCGGAAGAAGCCATCTTCGCGGCGAGGACGGCCGAGGGCCGGCTGGAGATCCCCTGGCTGGAGGTGGCCGACTCCAAGGCGGCGATCCAGGCCGCCGGCGACCTGGTCTATCCCACGGAGGAAGGCGATGCCCTGCGCCTCGCCGATACCCGGGTCGTGGTCGAGGACGCCGACGTGGCCGCGCTCCTCGCGGCTCTGCAGCCGCCCGACGCCGAGTGGCCCGAGCTGGGTGGGCGCGCCAGCTTCGTGGGGCAGCTCAGCGGGCCCATCAGCTCCCCCTTCGCCTACGGCACCCTGGAGGTGGAGGAGCCCGCCTACGACCGGTGGAGCGCCGACCATCTGCGCATCGGCACCCTGTCGGCGGACATGTCCGAGATCACCCTGGCCGACCTGCACCTTAGTCGCGGGCTCTCGTCGATCACCGCCAATGGGACTATCAGCGATTTCGTGCCAGAAGGCGAGGAGCCCGTCGACCCGCGGCTGGACCTGCTGGTTCACGCCGACCGGCTGGATGTCGAGGACGCCCTGAGCTTGGCCGAGGTACCCAACGAGCAGGACCTATCGGGACTGGTCTACGTCCAGGCGTCGGTCCAGGGTCCCCTGAGCGATCTCAGCGGCCAGGCCTCCATCGAGGCGAGGGACACGTCGGCGGCGGGCTGGCCCATCCGGGAGGCCAGCGTTGACGTCAGCCTGTCGGAGGGTGACCTGGAGTTCCAGGATCTGCGCGCCGCCGTCGACCCCGGCGGCATCAGCGCTCAGGGCATCGTGCACGACGTGATGAACACCCGTTACCTGGAGGTGACCTGGACCGCCGATGACCTGGCCCTCGACGCCCAGACCCAGGAATGGGCCCAGCGCTATGGCCTCGGCGGTGCGGTCTCCCTCTCCGGGACCTTCGATGGCCCCATCGAAGACTTCGAGGCTCAGCTCTTCGTGGAGACCGAGGACCTGGTGGTCGGGGGGCAGTCTTTCAAGCAGGGCTCGGCCCAGGTCCAAGCCACCCGCTTCAGCTCATCGGGCCTGACCATGGTCGACTTCGGCCCGGTGGTCCTCGAGGGCGCGGGCGGGCTGGTGCGGGTGGCGGGCTTCTGGGATTCGAAGGCGGGCGCCATCAACGCCTCCATGGATGCCGCGGGGCTGGAGCTCGAGGCTCTTGCCGACCTGCTCGAGGCGTGGAGCGATGACCCGACGGGCATGGCACCGATCTCGCGAGCGGCGAGCACATTGGGCGGCGAGCTATACGGCGAGATCAACCTCGACGGTCAGCCCGGATCGCTCTACATGACCGGTACGGGCCTCCGCCTGCGTGAGGCCACCTACCGGGGCGAGTCACTGCCGGTGGTCACCGGTACGGTGACCTGGGATCAGCGCCGCAACCGGGTCTACGCTCCCGAGTTCGCCATCATCGATGAGAGTGGGATCGTGGAGGGCCGTCTGGATGCCCACCTGGGCGAGGACGGAGCTATCGAGGGAGAGATCGAGGGCCGGGACGTGCCCCTTGCCCACTACGCCTCCCTCCTCGGAACGGATCTGATCGACGACGGCTCCGGAGCCTTCCACCTCGTAATCCACGGCGCCACCACCGCCCCCGACGTGAGCGGCTCGATCACCGTCAGCGATCTGGCCCTGGCCCTTCCGGAGTCGCTCCATGGGAGCCTGGGAGAGAGACTGGAGTACGAGCGCCTGAGCTTCCAGGGCCTGAGCCTCGGTGAGGGCGCGCTGAGTGCGTCGCGCATTCTCCTGGGCTCCGATGAGCGGGGCTTGCGGCTCGAGGACCTTCGGCTGCCCTTCTCCTACCGGGAGGGTGGGCTGCTGCGCGACCGGCCCATCGCGGCCCGGCTCAGCTTGCCGCGCCAGGACGTGTCCGACGTGCGCGCCCTGCGGGGCCTCCTTCGCCGCTGGGGGGTCACGGGCGGCATCGAGATGGACATCGCCGTTGCCGGAACGCTGGCCCGTCCCTCCTTCGATGGGTTCCTGGTTCTGGAGGACGGACGAGCGGTCTATGCCGCCGACAACGGTGTGGCGCAGCGGCTCCTGGGCGGGGCACCGCTGATCGTGGAGGATGTGGACGTTCGGGTCGTCGTGGCTCCCGGCCAGGACTCGGAGCTGGGGCGTATCACACTGGAGCAGCTAGAGGGCGATGTGCTCGGAGGGAGCTTCTCGCTGGATGGGGGGATCTCCCTGGTGGGCTGGTCGCCCCTCGATCGCCGCAATCGGTTCGACCTGTCAGCGGAGATCACGGGCATCAGCCGGCGGCTGTTCCCGGGGCCCGACGGAGTCATGGATCTGCGGCGGGCGGCCGTGTCCGTCGTCTACCAGCCGGATACCGGCGTGAACACCGTCCGGCTCGACGAGGTGGACGTGGGGCTGGGTACGGGCCGGATCACCGCCGGTGGCGAGGTGAGCCTGACGGCCGACAGCTCGGCCAAGGAGCTTGGCTACAATCCCTGGGATGCTTGGCTGAAGCTGGACAGCCTGCACGTCAATGCCCGCGACCTGGCCGAGTTCGCCATCGTGACCCTGGGCGGCGACGAGGATGCCGATCTCAGCTATTTGGATGTGGGGCACGGGGTTCTGGACGGCTCCATCACCATCGAGAACCGGGCCGTCGAGTCGAGCCTCGGCGGGCCCCGCCGGAACCCCGCCCACGTGAGTGGCGAGATCACCCTGCACCATGCCGAGCTGACCATTCCCACCGCCCTACCGTCGGGGGGCGAGGCCGCCCTGTGGACTATGGAGAGAGAGGACTTCTTCCTCGACCTGACCCTGAGCGTGGGTGATGGGGTGAACGTGCCGCTCCTGGGCGCGCCCCTGGAGGGGTCGGCCACGGTGTCGGGCTCCCTGCGGCAGCCTACCGTCTCGGGAGAGTTCAGCGCCGCTGCCGGTGAGATCGGAGTTCTCGGCCGGATCTGGGACATCGACCGGCTCAGCCTCGGCTTCCAGTACAAGGTCGCCTCCAACCGGGAGCTTCAGTTCGAGGCCAACCTGGACATCCAAGCGGGCACCTACGTGCCGTACCGCGGCCGGAACATCCGCGTACTGCTGACCATCAGCGGTCCCCTGGGAGCCACCGAGATCGAGCTTTCCTCCGATCCGCCCATTCCCGAGAGTGAGCTGATCACCCTGATAGGATCGGGTGGCGGCGAGGAGGCCGGTGGCGGCGGGGCCTCCGCCGTGGGCGACGCCCTCAGCTCGGACCTGTCAGCCGCCCTCGGCGGGCTGGTGGGAGAGCAAGCCGTAAAGGGCCTGGTCGGGCAGATCCAATCGGCCCTCGGGCTCGAGCAGTTCGAGATCGAGATCGGCGAGAACGCCGAGCTGACCGGCTTCGACGTGGAGAGCGAAGTCCTCCCCAACCTGTTCATTCGGGTTCGCCAGATCAACAGCCAGGACTTCGACGAGCCGGAGATCCGCTTCGGCATCACATACAAGCTCCCGGGCAAAGGGCGATTCTCCCTGGAGACTACCGATACCGGTGAGCTCCAGGCCTCACTGGAGGCATCCTGGTCGCTGTAGCGCCAGGTGCATTCCCTCGGGCGACCGAACCGTCCCGCGGAGGTGTGGCTCGTGATCCCCTGCATCGTGATGGCCTCTCTCGCAGTGCTGGCGGCCCAGCCCCATGGGCCCGAGCCCATGGTTGTGTACGTCGCCCCCGGCGGCGATGACCAAGCCGCTGGCGCGCCGGACCAGCCCCTGGCCTCTCTGGCCGGCGCCCGGGACCGGATCCGGACCGCACGAAGGGCCGGGCTCGAGGGCGGGGCCACGGTCATCATCGGCGGGGGACGGTACGCACTGCGAGAGCCTGTCCTCTTCGGACCCGAGGATGGCGGCACACCCGAGGCACCCGTCACGTACCGGGCCGCCGATGGAGCCACCCCCGTGTTCTCCGGTGGCATGGCGATCACGGAGTTTTCGCGGCGAGACGATGGCCTCTGGGAGGCCCAGATCCCCCAGGGGCTGGACCGCCCCTTCGAGCAGCTCTGGGTCAATGATCAGCGAGCCATCCCCGCTCGCGAGCCCGACGAGTTCTACTACTACACCCGAGGCGTGGCGGGACCGGTGGAGCATCCGGACACGGGCCAGGTCACGATGCTGCCGAACCAGTCCTTTCTCGCCCGTCCCGCGGACGTGGCCGACGTGCCTGTCGGGGCGTGGGTCGTACCCTACCACTCCTGGGCCACCTCTCACCTTCCCATCGCCGCCATCGACGCCGAGTCGGGAGCGGTGATCACCGGCGGGCCCGCCGCCTGGCCCTTCGAGCGATGGGGGCCCAGTCAGAGGTACCATCTGGAGCGGTACCGTGGGGCCCTGGACTCGCCGGGCGAGTGGTTTCTGGACGACGACGGCATGCTGCTCTACCACCCCCGCGAAGGAGAGACGCCTGAGACTGCCGAGGCGGTCGCTCCCCTCGCCGAGGCCTTCATACGGATCGTCGGCGAGCCGGCCGTGGGGCTGTGGGTTGGCGACTTGGCCTTCGAGGGCCTGACCTTCGAGCACGCCGAGTACCACCTGCCCGAGGGCGGGATCAGCGACGGCCAGGCGGCGGTAAGCGTAGGCGCCGTGATCGAGCTCGATGGCGCTAACAGGGTGGCACTGAGGGACTGCCGCATCCGGCATATCGGCCCTTACGGCGTGTGGTTCAGGAGGGGCTGCCACGACTCGACGATGACTCGGTGCCTCATCGAGGACGCCGGGGCGGGTGGGGTGCGCATCGGCGAGCAGACCATCCGACGCGACCTCGCCGAGCGGACCGAGGGCATCGTCGTCGACAACAACATCCTGCGCCACCTAGGCAGGATCTTCCCCGAGGCGGTGGGGGTGTGGATCGGCCAGAGTGGCGGCAACCAAGTGACCCACAACGAGATCGCCGATCTCTTTTACACCGGTATCTCCGTGGGCTGGCGATGGGGCTACGCCGAGAGCCTGGCGACCGACAACACCATCGACTACAACCACATTCATCACGTCGGTTGGGGCGTCCTCAGCGACATGGGCGGCGTCTACACCCTTGGTCCGTCGCCGGGCACTACCGTCAGCCACAACCGCATCCATCATGTCTACTCCTACGACAAGTACGGCCGGGGCGGATGGGGACTGTACAACGACGAGGGCAGCTCGGAGATCGTCATGGAGGGCAACTTGGTCCATGACGTGAAGACCGGCGGCTACCATCAGCACTACGGCCGGGAGAACGTCATCCGGAACAATATCTTCGCCTACAGCATGGACGGCCAGCTCCAGCGGTCGCGAGTCGAGGATCATCTCTCCTTCACCTTCGAGCACAACATCGTCT
Source organism: Armatimonadia bacterium (assembly GCA_014730065.1). GTDB lineage: Bacteria > Armatimonadota > Zipacnadia > UBA1398 > UBA1398 > UBA1398. Next base: position 14,935 of record WJIW01000590.1, read on the forward strand.
ACTGGGACGAGGGCCCGCTGTTCCACGGGAGCTGGGACGATTCCAATGTCCGGCTGCGAAGCAACCTGTACTGGCGGACCGACGGGGAGCCCATCGGCTTCGAGGGGCGCACCTTCGAGGACTGGCAGGCCGCCGGCCGCGACGAGGGTTCCCTGATCGCCGATCCGCTCTTTGTGGATCCCGCGAACCGGGACTTCAGGCTCCGGGATGGCTCGCCCGCGGCTGAGATCGGCTTTGAGCCCTTCGACCCCGGCGAGGCTGGCGTCTACGGCGATGCCCAGTGGATCGCCGAGGCCGGGCGCGTGTCGTACGGCGATGTGGAGTTCGCGCCCGAGCCGCCGCCCCCGCCGCCACTGGAGTTCTCCCAGGACTTCGACGCGGCCCCCTTGACGAGCCAGCCCTTCGGCGCACGGGTCCACCTCGGCGGCGGCGGTGACGCCGTGGGCGTAGTCGAGGTAGGAGATGGCCACGGGCGCGCCCTGGAGATGCTCGACGCGCCCGGGCAGGAGGCGCGCTTCAACCCTCACCTGTACTGGTCGCCCGGCCATGAGGAGGGCATGAGCGTTATGAGCTTCGACCTCTGGCTTGGCCCGGGCAGCGAGTTCTATCACGAGTGGCGAGATGACGCCCAGCCCTACCACTCGGGCCCGAGCCTCCGCATCAGCGATGGTCTCCTGGTGGCCGGTGAGGAGACGGTGTCCGTGCCGCGGGAGCAGTGGGTGGGCATCGAGGTGCGCTGCGCTCTGGGCGACGACTCCACGGGGACGTGGGACCTGGCGGTGACCCTTCCGGGCGCGGACGCACAGGAGTTCGCGGGCCTGCCCCTGGCGTCACCCGAGTTCAGTGAGCTGCACTGGCTGGGCTTCGTCAGTGACGCCGACGCCGCGACCCGGGTACTGCTCGACGACATCTCCCTGAGCCACCTTGCGCTCGATGGTCTGGAGGAACGGCAATGATCCGACTCGACGTCGCCGGTTTGGTCATGGTATGCCTGCTGCTGCCCGCGGCTGGCCAGGAGCTGGACCTAAGTGCTGCCCTGGAGGAGGCGCCGGTCGCTCCATCGGGCTCGGCCGTCACCATCGCACGGGCGGAATCCGGGGTTGCCCTGTCCTTCTCGAAGGCGTCCCCGGAGAGGCAGTTCATCGGTGTCATGCTGCCCGCCGACGGGCTGAGCTTCGAGCCCGGGCATCTCCGCGCCCTGGTGCGGCTGGAGGGGTTCGCGCCCGACCGGGCTAAGCTCGGGTGTGTGGCGTGGTCCGGCTCCGAGGCCTGGTACAGCCTGTCCCCGCTGCCGGCCAGCACCACCGGCGACGACGCCGCCTTGGCCTCCCTCCCCCTGAGCTCGCCCGCTCCCGCGGCCTTTAACGCCGATCCCGCCGCGCCCCTGGACTGGGCGGAAGCGACCCGCATCTGGGTCGGCGTGGTGGTCGACGGCCAGGGCGACGGCTCACTGACCCTGGCCGAGCCTGTGATCTCCGCCGAGCCCTTCGTGGCCTCCGAGCCCCTGACTCTGGTCGAGCCCGGCGAGCCACGAGTATGGCAGGTTGGGGCCGATCCCCAGGTGTGGCACGACACGGAGACCGCCGAGGGCCCCGACGGCGGTGAGGCGTTCGCGGTGTCCTTCCGGTTCCCCATGGGCGCCCACATGTACCTCACGCCCGCCATCGACGTGCCCAAGTCCCTGGATGGCTACCGGGCCCTGAGGCTGGTGTACCAAGCGGAGCTTCCCGAGGGGATCGATGGTCTGCTGGTGCTCCTGACCGAAGGCCCGGCCCAGTTCGAGGCGCCTCCGCCACCCGCGACCGGCGACAACTGGGCCGAGGTCACCATCGATCTGGCGGATTTCACGCTGGGGCTGTGGAGCGATGACGATGACGGGATCTTGGACCTGTCCGAGGTTGATCGGGTCATCGTGGGGGTCCACGGCACGGCGGACGGGGAGTCGGGCGAGGGCGCGATTCGGGTATCTCGTGTTGAGTTCGTGCCATAGTCCGACCTAATTGCAGCTAGACTGTACTTCGGCTGTTCTGGCTGCCCTGTTTCAGTCAGTATCGCTCGAAGCAACAATAATCTGCGATGTCACTCACTTTTCGTCTCACCAGCGCCCCTCGCATGTGGCAGTGAATCACTGAGCGCGAATGCGCCCTGTGTGCGGTGTCCAGCACGGCGTCTCAGGGGTGGTGTGCATTGGCGCCGACGAGGAGGGTCTGCGATGAGACGCAAATCCCATGGCTACACCCTACCCGAGGTGTTGATGTCGCTGGTGGTGCTGCTGGTGGCCCTGCTGGCCCTGACAGGCATCATCACCACGGGTGTCACGGCCCATAGCCGCCATGAAGCCATACGCACAGCCGTTGGTGCGGCCAGCACGGAGATGGAGGAGCTGCGCCGGCTCAGCTTCCAGGAGCTGGACGGCCGGGATGGCGACACCTTCGCCATACCGGGCTTGGAGCGCGAGGGTGGGGACGTGGGGACGATCGACGTCTCCGCCACCGGCGTCTCCACGCTGCGAAAGGTGACCATCACCGTCGAGTGGGACCGGCCCCATGGCGGCGATTTCGAGCTGGAGACCGTCTTCACCGAGTAGCGACCGAGGACGGCCTCGAGGGGGTATAGGATCATGCGCACCAAACAACGCGGCGCCAGCTTGGTCGAGCTGCTCGCGAGCATCACGGTCCTGGTGGTCATCTTGCCGGTCCTAGGCATGATCGTCAGCGACTACTTCGACCTGTACCAGCGCAACTTCGCCGAGATCAGCTTGACCTCCCAGGTGCCCGAGCTTCAGCGCACCATGGTCACCGACTTCACCAATATGAGCCGGCTCGTGGTGGCCCAGCCCGATGCCATCGTGTTCCGCGTGGCCGGCTGCGATGACGATGGCAACCCCACGATTCCCTTCGATCGGGATGGGGCGCTGCTGAGCTACTACCTGTCCGACCAGACCGGGGATCCCGATGTGGACGGAAGCGAGCTCTGGCTGGCTCGGGCACCGGCCGGTAGCTGGGACCTGCAGCCGCTCCAGAAGGCGCTGAGCAATGTCAGCTCGCTCCAGATCCGGTACCTGGATGTGGACGGGAGCGCCTTCAGCCAGGAAGAGCTGGACAGTCCTAGCTTCGACGACGCCACCCTCTCGTGGGTCAGCGTCGATCTGGTGGCCGAGCACCCCGGTGTCAGCGGCCTGGGTGCGGGCCAGCCCGCGGCGGTGGACGCCAGCTTCCGCGTGGCACCACGGAACAACCACGATTAGAGGAGGGGAAGCGAGATGCTGAACCGTCGCAAGCTCAAGCGCTCGCCGGGGTACATCCTGGCGGCGACCATGATCATCATGATCTTCCTGGTGGCGGCCGCCCTGCCCCTCCTCGTGATGGTGGGGCTGGAGAACCAGCAAGTGACGCGCTACCGCAACCACACCATGGCTCGCTACCGAGCCGAGGGTGCGGCCATGGAGGCCATTCAGGACGTACGTGAGTGGTACGACCTGGCCGCCGAGCGCCGGGATAACGTCTGGGAGCTGGTGGGGGACGAGGACCCGGGCCTCATCATCGCCGAGGGCGAGGTCAGCGGTCTGGTGGGCGGCAGTGCCACTTACACCGCGTACATCACCAAGACCCGGACCGGCGGCTACGAGGAGTTCACCAACTGGGTCGAGGCCGAGGCCGAAGCCAACGGCCGTACCGTCCGCCTCCGCATCCCGACTTGGAATATGAAGCTGGGCGACTACACCCTGTGGGCCCACGGCTCGGATGAGATCGACTACAGCGATGTGAACCGGGGCAGCCGCAATGGGTACATCACCTGGACCCCCGGCGATTACGCCATCGGGCACGCATACACAGCCGATGGCATGAACATCTACGGCGGCAACCCCAGCGCCATCTTCTTCCGGCGCTGTGAGAGCGCGGGGCGCATTCGGAACCAGCAAAATGGGACATTCCTTATGGAGGGCCAGCCTCGGGA
>WJIW01000591.1 GCA_014730065.1 Armatimonadia bacterium
ACCTCGATGCCCTGGTCCGCCAGGTGCGCCATTCGGCCCGCCACCTGCGTCTCGAGTCCGCCCAGGAAGGCCCACTTGAGGATGAACAGCACTCGTGGGCCGCCACCATCCCTCCTCGGCACATAGGGTCTGCCCGGCGTAGCGTTCCGAGTCCGGTGAGCGCTTCGCAGTCGAAGCAGCAGGGGAGCGAAGCCCGAGTCGTCGAGGATCGATCGCGTTAGGTGGGATCCGTGGAACCGGTGCTGGTAGAGGACCGATGGCACGTGCGCGGCACTGGTACGCATGGCGATCTCCGCGTAGAAGGCCGTGTCCTCAACGCCCGTGAGCTCTCGGTCGTAGTAGGGCTGTGGGATCTCGTCCAGCACGCCGCGTCGCAGCAGCCAGGCGGGCCCAAAGGCCAGGCCTGTGCTGAGGGCGCTGTAGTAGCTCGCCTCCGAAAGGTCGACCCGTTCCGAGGCGTCACCGAAAAGCTGGTAGTCCCCGAAGGCGATCCCCGCCTGCGGGTTGTCACGCAGTGCCTGCAGCAGCTTCTCGATCATGATGGGCTCCGCCGCGTCGTCGGCGCATATGCGGGAGAGATATTCCCCGCGAGCATGAGCCAGCGCTTCGTTGCATGCCTGGGGCAGCCCCACGTTGGCACCCAGCGTGAGTACCCTAACCCGGGGATCGCGCTGGTACTCGGCGAGGATCTCCGGCGTGCGATCCGTGCTACCGTCGTCGACAGCGAGGATCTCCAGGTCGCCATGGGTCTGCGACAAGACGCTGTCCAGGGCTCTGGCCACCGTCTCCTCGCCGTTGAACACGGGCAGGAACACGGTGACCAGTCCTCGCTCCTGACTCGGCCCCTTGGCGCCCTCAGGGCGGGACTCGCAGCCGCAGATGACGGTCGGCATGGCGAGATGGACCGCTGCGCCGTGGCCCCGGAGGCGGTCCCATAGCCTCGCCTCAGCTTCTCCCCCGGCCTCGCAAGGGTACCCGCCCGCCTCTCGCACCGAGCGGGTCCTGAACAGCACGGTGTCCGAGACCGGACAGTCGAGCTCAGCCGTCGAGAGGCGCGATGCCGGTCCGGCGTCCGTGGCCATCAGTGCTGCCGTCGAGACGACGGCGACCTCTGGGTCGTCGAAGTGCGGAAGCTGGTACTCGAGCTTGAAGGGCAGAGCCACCGAGCCACAATCGATGACCCACGCCACAGGCGTTCGGCAACGGGCTAGGCCCGAGCGAATGGCCAGCCCACGACTGGGTGCGAGCGGCAGATGGCGCACGAGCGAAGTACGACTCGCCTCCAGGTGAAAGGGGGCCTCCCCGTAGGGCGCGATCAGCACACGACTCGGCTCCAGCGACTGGTGCACTGCCGAGTCCACTGTCTCCCGCAGCCCCGGGGGTGCGCCTACGGGTACGATGACCGTCACCATGGCGTACCCCTCCGCTCCGGAGGAATCCCGGCCCCAACGTGGCTCAGAGCCGCCGCACGCGTCATGCCCGCCCCGGCGGTGTCCAGTACCCAATCGTAGTGCTCCGGCGTCGAGAAGACGCCTGGACCCGGCAAGCACAGCACCTCGCCGATCTTTGATATCCGCAGCCACAGGTCCAGATCCTCGCCGACCACCGGATTCGGGCGGATCCCGCCAGCGGACTCCACGGCCTCCGCACACAATACGCAAGTCCCCGGCACGGGCCCCGGCAGCAGCGCATCGACGCGGCCCGGCGAGTCGGCGAGCCGCAGTGCCGCTGACGACACGGCCACTAGGTCACCGCTGAGGCACCGCAGGTCGACGCCCAGCTTGGTGGGCCCGGGCACGGCGCCGGTATGGCAGAGCCAGAGGAAGTCGCCCTCTGCCTCTTGTCGGCCCCGCTCCAGCAACTGCCACCGCGGCCCTTCCCCGGGGAGGTGTCGCACAACTCCGGTCCCGAGACGCGCCCACGCCGGGCACCGCTGACTCGGTCCGACCAGGATGGTCTCGGGTGCTCCCGTAGCCTGCCCCATCAGGGAGGCGACATGACGCACAACCTGCGAGTCCGTCACATCCTGACCCAGGGGGACGATGGCGGACACCGGGGGTTGGCTTCTGGGGGCGACCGGCGTGGATTCGGCTCCCATCCGGGCCAACAGGCGCTGGCAGGAGGCCGTGAGCACGGGTACATCCGCCGCCTCTGCTCGGACCACGGCGTTGGTGAGAAGCCACGCCAAGTTCGCAAGGGTCTCCGGGTCCAGCGGCATCTCCGCTGGCAGAAGATCCTCGACACAGGCCAAGTCGATGACTGCCGCCCGCGACGAGCCCCTGGCGGTGAGGGTGCGCGCGCGCCGCAGCAACCCCCGGCATACATCCTCCGCCTCACCCGAGGCACAAAGGGGGTACTGGTCCGCCAGCGATTGGTGGGCGTGGGCTCGTACGGCGATCTCAGTCATGTCCACGGCGGTCATGGACGGGATGGCGGATGGCCCGAAGCGCTTCCAGCTCGGACCCCGGTCCCTCGCGTGGATGCCGTACACCAGCGTGGGAAGGGCCAAGGCTCCGGCCCGTCCTGCCGCCAGAAGTCGCGTCCAGAGCTCGTAGTCCTCGGCCCTCGGGATGTCCTCCGGGAACCCGCCGAGCTCGCGCAAAGCGGCCGTTCGGAAGAGCGCTCCGCCCTTGGTCGGGAACACCCATCGAGACAGCGTATCGTCCCACGCCGATGCGGGCGGCGGCTCCAGGCATAGGCGCGGCCGTGGCTTGTCCGTACCCGAGTCACGGTCCCCGCGCTCCACGAAGTACGCCGTGTCACCAAACACCGCTGATACGGTCTTATCCAGTTCCAGGGCCCGCACCTGGTAGGCCAGGCGGCCCACGGGGGCGATGTCGTCATCGTCCATGAAGCACACGTAGCGACCCCGCGCGTGAGCCAGCCCCAGATTGCAGGCGGCGCCCGCTCCCCTGTTCTTGGTGCGCCGGATGTACGTGACCCGGTCCAGCCACGGTTCCATCGCCGAGGACGTCCCATCGATGGAGCAGTCGTCCACCACGATCACCTCGAGCGAGCTGTATCTTTGCCTCAACAGACTGCGCAGGGATCTGGGAACCAGGGAAGCGCGGTTGTAGGTGGGGACGATGGCCGTTACCAGCGGCTCGTCCTCGAGTGTCGGAACCGGGGGAGCTCCGGCCGTGAGGCGGCCGTACCACACCCCTGCCTTCTGGCGGCAGGATGGCCATTCCTCAAGCAGAGCCAGCACCCGTTCCCTCGCCAGCGGCCGGCGTGACTGTCCGGGCCACCGCGTCTCGGGGTCATCCCATAGGGCTAAGTAACCCGTTGGCCTGAGCACCCGGGCGACCTCGCGGACGAACTTGGCGGGGCTCTTCACCCAGCCCAGGCACTCCACCCCCAAGACCACGTCGTAGGCTGCGTCGGGCGCGGGGATCCGCCGCGCGCCCCATTGCTCGCCCTTCAGAGTGGTGCAGTCGGTATGCGCGAGTAGCTCCTCGCCGGCGCCGCATCCGACATCCAGCACCCGGCTCCCCGCCGGGATCTCAGCCGCGAGTCGCCTGTACACCGCGCGCCTCCGGGCCGACCGCCGCCACGGCACCCTCGCTTCCGCATTGGCCGTGCTCACGTACTTTGCGATGGCATCGGCCGCAGCCTTGGCTCGGCCCTCCCGCCTCCCCGGGCCCTCTCCGAAGGCCTCGCACGCGGGCGCCAGATCCAATGCCCCCGTCAGGGCGGCCGCGAGGTCCTCGGCGGTGGCACCACCAGACTCCAGGGGCACGCAACTGCAGATCGACCGGGCATACACCCCATCGGGCGAATCCGGATCGCTGATGAGGGCAATCGTGGGGACGCCCAAGCTGTGCAGCTCTCGCTGCGTGGTGTAGTTCGCAACGGTGATGGCAGCATCGGCCGCCCTTGCGACGACCTCCACATCGGGACGGAAGGCGATCCAGTGCACGCTTGGGTGGGCCGCCAGTTCGCGCGGAGGATCTCGTCGGCCCCCCATCCACAGCACACGGGCTCGCCTTTCGGGCAGCAGATCGATCGCGTCCAGGACGGTCCGGCCAATGGGGTTCCGTCCTTCGTGGGCGTGGATGCCAGGCGCGACCATGATGACCAGCGAGTTGGCGGGCAAGCCCAGGTCGCGGCGCGCCCGGCTGCGACTGATGCCGCTGGCCGGCATCGGGCTGAGCACGGGGCCCACATGATGAGTACGACTTGCCAGATACGATGGGATCGCGAAACGGCCGGGCTCGTCGAGGAAGACCACACCCTGGGCGTCGCAGAGCGCGCTGTTAGCTGGGTCATCGGCATCCAGCATCCAATGAGTGAGGAACACGTAGGGGATGTCGTCGGCCTGGCACGCGGCGGCGGCGGGGAAGTCCTCGTGCACGACCACCAGATCGGGTCCCGTGCTGCGGATCAGCCGTCGCATCCGTTGGCATGCGTGCCCCGGCTCGGGTTCGCTCGCCAACCCCAAGTCGCGCACACGGATGCCGAGGTCGCGAAAGGCCCTCGTGCCATCACCGTAGGACGCCACCGTGGTGCGGGCCCCCGGCAACGCCCGCTCGAGGTGTGGCAGGATCGCCGCATCGACCGTGGCGTGGCCGTACCCTCTGCCCCGCGAGACCCAGAGGACGCGAACCATGGGATGCCGCCCTTCGATCAGCAGCCGCCGCAGCCACTCACAGTATTACAGCCGCAGTTGCTGTTGCAGGGTGAGAGGTTGCACGCCTCGTTGCAGCTCAAGCTGTTGGCCAAAGGGTCAAGATCGCGGCCGTCTTCCCCTGCCGCTTCGTCCAGCGCCCCGAAGCGCACCGCGTTCAGGCCATCGGCCTTGGCCCCGGGCACTGCCTGAGCCGCCAATAGCCCACCAACGGCTGCTCCCGTCACTCGGCGCAGCCAAGTTCGTCGAGATCCCATCTTCTCACTCACCATCGCGATCCATCCTCCACTCCCTCGGGCCTGTGGCCTCGCGGTCCACGCGCGAGGCCGACCCGCTCAGGTCAAGACCCGGGCGGCACGAGACTCAGCTCCTCAGCATGGGCGAGGCACTCGGGCTTAGGGCCTGACCAGTTGCCCGTAGTGGCCGCCGGGTATGCTCGACAGAACAGCTCATGGCAGAAGGGCAGCCCTGAGCACTCGGCACATGCCCGCAGGTCCTCGAGGCTCAGGCTCCCACGCAACACGTCCCAGCGCGAGTCCCGCCAGATCGACAACAGGTCCCGCTCCCGTAGGCTACCGAAGGACAGCCCCTCTGCGCCTAGGGAATCGATGCAAGGGTAGACACGCCCATCGGCATTGACGGCGCAAGCCGTCATGCCCGCCCCGCACGTGCCATGCGGGGGATAGTTGATGTGCTCCAGGGCTTCTTCCGTTCCCGCACCGGCCGCATCTGGCAATGTACCCTGCTTCGGCGAGCGCTCCCGCAGGGAAGGCTGATGCTTCCGAGCGAAGCTGCC
>WJIW01000592.1 GCA_014730065.1 Armatimonadia bacterium
CTCCTGGAGCTGACCGAGGACGATGACACCGTACTCGTCTGCTCCGACCATGGCGCCAAGACGATGGTCGGCGGCGTCGCCATCAACGAGTGGCTGATCCAGCAGGGCTACCTCAGTCTGAAGCCCGGCACCCCCACCGAGCCTGGTACGAAAGTCACCCCCGAGGTCATTGATTTCTCCCGGACCAAGGTCTGGGGCGATGGCGGCTACTACGGCCGGATTATGCTCAACGTCGAGGGCCGCGAGCCCCAAGGCCAGATCCCCCAGGCGGAGTATCACGCCTTCCGCGATCGGCTCAAGGCTGAGCTGGAGGCACTGGGCGACGACCAGGGCAACCCCATCGGCACCAGGATCTTGAAGCCCGAGGAGCTGTATCGGCAGGTCAACAACATCCCGCCCGACCTGATCGCCTACTTCGGCGATCTCGACTGGCGGTCGGCGGGCACGCTGACCGGCGGGCAGATCCACATCTTCGAGAACGACACGGGCCCCGACGACGCGAACCACGCCCAGGAGGGGATGTTCATCCTCGCCGGGCCCGGAGCCGAGGCGAGGGGCGAGGTGGAGGGCGCGAGCTTGTACGACGTCGCGCCCACGGTGCTGCAGCACTTTGGGATCTCGGTGCCGGGTGATATGGTCGGCGAGCCGATGACATAGCTGCGCCATCCGTCCGCCTTCTCATCGAAGGGGACTACAGGGGGGTCCAATCTTGGCGATGGGATCGGCAGGCCAGAGCCGTGCATTCTGGGCCTCCCGCAGTGGCCGCCGGGTACTGGGGGGCAAGTTGGGCCGCGGAAACAGGAGCAGATGAGCCCCGAAGCCCTAATCACAATTGGCATCGTGGCGTTCACCGTGGCGCTCCTCATTTTCACCCGGATCCGCCCCGATCTGCTCCTCGTAGCAGCGCTGGTGCTGATCCACCTTCTGGGTATCCTGGATCCAGCACAGGCGCTTTCGGGCTTCTCGAACCCGGGGATGATCACGGTCGCGGCGCTGTTCGTGGTAGCGGCGGGGCTGAGGGAGACGGGCGCGGTGCAGAGCATCGCGGGACGGCTGCTGGGCCAGCCGCGGTCGCTCGCCCACGCCCAGGCGCGGGTTATGCTGCCCGTGGCCGGCCTCAGCGGCTTCCTTAACAACACGCCACTGGTCGCAATGCTGATGCCCGCCATCACCGACTGGTCGCGCCGACACTCGCTACCCGCCTCCAAGCTGCTCATCCCGCTGAGCTACGCGTCCATTCTCGGCGGCATGTGCACCTTGATTGGAACCAGCACCAACCTAGTCGTGAACGGCCTGCATGTGCAGGCGGGCCATTCGCCGCTGGGTATGTTCGCGATCACGGCCATCGGCGTCCCGTGCGCGCTGGCGGGCCTCGGCTACCTTCTGGTCTTTGGCCGGCGCTTGCTCCCCGAGCGTGGGGGCATGCGCGAGCTGGCCGCCGATCCCAGGGAGTATGCCGTGGAGATGGTGGTCGAGCCTGGTGGCCCCGTCGATGGCAAGACCATCGGGGAAGCGGGGCTTAGGCATCTGCCTGGGCTGTACCTCTTGGAAGTCGAGCATGAGGGCGACGTCCTGCCGGCAATCGGTCCTCACTTCAGGCTCAGTGCCGGCGACCACCTGACCTTCGTGGGCATCGTAGGCTCGGTTGCCGATCTGCAGCAGATCCGGGGTATCCGGCCCGCGACGGAGCAGGTCTTCCGTCTGGACTCGCCACGCGCCGACCGCCAGCTCATCGAAGCAGTGGTATCCGATAGCTGCCCCCTCGTCGGCCGGACCATTCGCGAAGGTCGCTTCCGCACCCACTACAACGCCGCCGTCATCGCCGTGGCACGCAACGGCGAACGCCTCCGGGAGAAGGTCGGTGACGTGGTTCTCAGGCCGGGCGACACCTTGCTCCTGGAGGCCAGGCGGGCCTTCGCCGACCAGCACCGCGACTCCCGCGACTTCTACCTCGTCAGCTCCATGGACGAGGTCCGGCTGCCCCGTCATGAGCGAAGCTGGATATCACTCTCCATCCTGGCGGCAATGGTGATTGCCGCCGGAACCGGATGGCTGACCATGCTGCAGGCCGCCCTCCTCGCCGCCGGACTGATGATCGTCACCCGCTGTTGCCGGGCACCCATTGCCTACCAGAGCGTGGACTGGAGATTGCTCGTTACCATCGCGGCGGCTCTCGGGACCAGCCGAGCCATGCAGGATACGGGCGCGGCCAGTGGCATTGCCGGCTGGGTCATCGGTGCCGCCGGTGGACGGCCCTGGATGGTCTTGGCGGGGATCTACGCGCTCACGGCTGTCTTCACCGAGTTGCTCACGAACAATGCGGCGGTGGCGCTTATGTACCCCATCGCTGCTGGTGCGGCAGCGGACCTGGGTACCGGGCCGATGCCCTTCGTGTTCGCCATCATGATCGCGGGCTCTTCCAGCTTCAGTACACCCATCGGGTACCAGACCAACCTGATGGTCTACGGCACCGGTGGGTATCGGTTCTCGGACTTCCTTCGGATAGGATTGCCACTATCGGTCTTGGTTGGCATCATCGCCCTTCTGGCCATCCATCTGGCACAACCGCTCGGGGTAGGCTATGACGGCTGAGGGCGTGCACCGCTTCACGGAGACAACGGGCGCCGGATGGCGACCACAGGGATGAGGAGACACGGATACTATGACTAAGCGAGGCTTCGTGGTTTGGTTCACGGGACTACCATGTTCGGGCAAGAGCACCATCGCCGAAGCGCTGGAGAAGGAGCTGGACGGCCGCGACGTCCACATCGAGATCCTCGATGGCGACGTGGTTCGCACCAACCTCTCCAAGGGCCTGAGCTTCTCCAAGGAGGACCGGGACATCAACATCCGGCGGATCGCCTTCGTCGCCAACCTCGTCGCCCGCAACGGCGGCGGCGCCGTCACCGCGGCCATCTCGCCCTACCGGGCGATCCGGGCCGAGGCCCGGAAGCTCATCGAGGGTGATGGCTCGGAGTTCATCGAGGTCCACGTGGCTACCCCGGGCGAGGTATGCGAGGAGCGCGACGTCAAGGGCATGTGGGCCAAAGCCCGGGCCGGCGAGATCAAGGACTTCACAGGGGTGGATGATCCATACGAGCCGCCCGAGCATCCCGACGTGGTCTGCCACACTCAGAACGAGTCGCTCGATGAGAGCATGGGCAAGGTCCTGCGCGAGCTGGAGGTCCGCGGCTGCGTGCCCTCGTCGGAAGGCATCCTGGGCCCCATCGCTCCCCATGGCGGGTTCCTCGTCGACCGCATCGCCCCCAGCGACCAGGTGGACACCCTCCTCGCCGAGGCCGAAGGCCTGCCGAGGATCGTGGCCAACCCCGTCACCGCGCGGGACATCGAGATGCTCGGCGTGGGTGCCTTCAGTCCCCTCACCGGGTTCATGGGCCAGGCCGACTACGAGGCCGTGGTCGACACCGGCCGGCTGGCCAAGGGCTTGCCGTGGACGGTGCCCATCACCTGCGACCGCGGCGATGCCCAGCTCGAGGTGGGCGGCAAGGCGGCCATCACCGACGGCTCGGGCAGCATCCTGGCCACCATCGATGTGACCGATCTCTTCGAGCGCGACGTGCGGCGCGAGGCCGCCCAGGTCTATCGGACCACCGAGGAGGCCCATCCCGGTGTGGCCCGGATCTACGCCGAGAGCAACGCCATGGTTGGCGGCCCCATCACCGTCCTCCGGCGCTGTGACCGAAGCCCCTTCGAGAGTCACTGGGCCGATCCGAAGGAGACCCGCGAGTTCTTCCGGGAGAACGGCTGGAAGCGCGTCGTGGCCTTCCAGACCCGCAACCCCATCCACCGGGCCCATGAGTACCTCCAGAAGTGCGCCCTGGAGATCTGCGATGGCCTGATGATCCACCCCATCGTGGGCGATACCAAGTCCGACGACATCCCCGCCGATGTCCGCATGGACTGCTACACCGCTCTCATCGACAACTACTTCCCCGAAGGCCGAGTACTCCTGCGGGTCCTCCCCACGGCCATGCGCTATGCGGGCCCCAAGGAGGCCATCTTCCATGCCATCATGCGGAAGAACTACGGCTGCACCCACTTCATCGTTGGCCGCGACCACGCCGGTGTGGGTAGCTACTACGGCACCTTCGACGCCCACCTGATCTTCGATGAGTACGACCCCGACGAGATCGGCATCACGCCCCTATTCTTCGATCACGCCTTCTACTGCACCCGCACCAAGGGCATGGCATCCCAGAAGACGAGCCCATCCACTCCCGACGAGAGGATCTTCCTCTCGGGCACCAAGGTCCGGGCCATGCTGACGGCGGGCGAGGACCTGCCCGAGGAGTTCACCCGGCCCGAGGTGTCGGAGATACTGAAGAAGGCACACGGCGGGTAGCCGCTTCGTCTTGGTGAGTAACCAGTGGATCATGCCGCTAGCCGCGGACCTGCCTTGAGTCTGGCCTATCGCAGGCCCGCGGCTGGCGGCGCCATCGTAGGACGGTCGCCGAACCCCTCGGGGGCATGCAGGATTCGCGTCACAGGCAGCGTATCCATGGCCCCATGAAGCGGTACCTGACTCATCCCTTCATCCTGTCGGGAGCCTTGATCATCGGCGGGCTGCTGTTCGTGGCCTTCGCCGCCCCGTGGCTCGCGCCCCACGATCCCACCAAGCAGTACGATGAGGGACTCTCGATGATGGGTGATCCGGTGCCGCCCAACGAGACGTTCCGACTGGGGAGTGACCCCATCGGCCGGGACCTCTACTCGCGGCTGCTGTATGGCACGCGGATCAGCCTGGCCGTGGGCTCCCTCGGCATGCTGCTGGCGGTCACTATGGGCACGGCGGTCGGGCTGACGGCGGGCTACTCCGGCGGCTGGATCGGCAACCTCCTGATGCGCGCCACCGATGTGATGCTGGCCTTCCCGGCCCTACTGCTGGCATTGGCGCTGGTCTCCGTGCTCCAACCCTCGCTGTGGAACGTCTTCATCGTGATCGGCCTGGTGAACTGGACGTGGGTTGCCCGCACCGTGCGGGCCTCGACCCTGTCGATCAAGGAGAAGGAGTACGTGGAGGCGGCTCGGGCCCTGGGCGCGGGGCCCTTCCGAATCGTCTTCCGGCACATCCTACCCAACGTGCTGCCCACGATCATCATCCTGGCCTCGACCATGACGGCCTGGATGATCATGCTCGACGCGGGCCTGAGCTTCCTGGGCCTGGGCGTGCCGCCACCGGCGCCGAGCTGGGGGCGCATGATCGCCGAGGCCCAGAGCTACTACCGGAGCTTCCCCGGGCTCGTCCTGTGGCCCGGCCTGTGCATCGCTATCACCGTGGCGGGGTTCAACCTGCTGGGGTACGGGCTGCGTGAAGTGCTCGATCCCCGCAGCCACGTTGAGCACGCGGGGTAGCCGCTCGGCGGGCGCCGAGACTAGTCCGAGCCCTGGCAGTTCCTGCATACGCCGTAGGTCTCCAGGATGCTCCGCTCCACCTCGAAGCCCATCTCCGCGGGGATGTCGGGCTCCATGCAGACCTCGGCATCGTCGGGGATTCTGATGTCCACGATGTCCCTGCACCGGGTGCAGATGAGGTGCCCGTGGCTTACGATCACCGGATCGTACCGCGCCTCCGACGCCCCGAGCCCCACCTCGGCCGCCTCGCCCAGCTCCACCAGCAGGCGGAGCGTGTCGTACACCGTCGAGACCGCCATCATGTCGAAATCGGCCTTCAGTGCCTGGTGAATCGACTCCGCGGAAGGATGGTCGGTGCGCGCCAGGAACTC
>WJIW01000063.1 GCA_014730065.1 Armatimonadia bacterium
ATCTCGGAGCGCTTTGGTTTGACGCCGCGCTCATGCGGAACATCGTGGTGAGCCTGGTTAGGGTCCTGGCTGGCTTCACCGTGGCCGCCGTCATCGCCATCCCTCTGGGCATCCTGATGGGCAGCTTCGGCCGGGTCGGCGCCATCTTCGGGCTCTTCGCTACCCTACTGTCCTACCTACCCATCGCGGCCATCGTGCCCCTGACCATCGCGTGGTGGGGCACTGGCGAGAAGCAGAAGATCGGCTTCCTGGCCCTGGGCACCGTGGCCTATCTGCTCCCCATGGTCGTGCGTCATATCCGCTCGGTGGATCACCAGTACGTGCTGGGAGCCTACTCCCAGGGCGCCACGGCCACGCAGGTAGTGAGCCGGGTGCTGGTCCCCATCGCCATGCCCGACATCGCCAACGCCATGCGGCTATGCCTGGGTATCGGCTGGACGTACATCGTTCTCGCCGAAGTCATCCGTACCGCCGAGGGAATGGGCGGAGTGGGCAACTTGATCATCAACTTTCAGCGCCGGGGCCATGTGGATCATCTCTACCTGACCATCCTGGCCATCTTGCTGGTGGGTGCGCTGCTCGATCTCGGCGCAGCCCGACTCACCCGGGCTTTGTTCCCCTACCGGGCAGGTGAGACCGATGAGTAGCCCCATTGCCACGCCCGACAGCCGCAATCCGCGCCCGGCCCGCCCGCCCGTGCTGGAGATGCACGACGTCTCCAAGGCCTTCGCCCGCCGGGGCAAGGCCCCGTTCCTGGCGGTGACCGACCTCAACCTGACCGTGCGCGACCTGGAGAACACGGGCGAGTTCATCTGTATCGTGGGGCCCAGCGGCTGCGGTAAGTCCACGCTGCTCCACCTGGTGGCGGGCTTCGACACCCACATTCCCCCGACTACGGGCGAGGTGCGCTTCCTGGGCAAGCCCATCACGGGACCCGCGGCGAGCCGGGGTATGCTCTTCCAGCACTATAGCTGCTACCCGCATCTCTCGGTGATCGACAACATCGCCTTCGGGCTACGCCTCCACGGCCGGGCTCTGGGGATCAGCGACGACGAGATCGAGGACGCCGCCTTCCGCTGGCTGGAGCTGGTGCGCCTGAGGGAGGGCGATGCCGGCAAGTTCCCCCATGAGCTGTCGGGCGGAATGAGGCAGCGGGTCGCCCTGGCTCGGTGCCTCGCTCTCAAGCCCCGGTGCCTGCTCATGGATGAGCCCTTCAGTGCCCTGGACGAGCCCACGCGCCTGGAGATGCAGGACCTGATCGTGGAGCTGTGGTCGGAGATCGATGCCACGGTCATCCTGGTCAGCCATTCCATCGCCGAAGCCGTCTATCTGGCCGATCGTGTCTGGCTGATGAGTCCTTCGCCGGGCACCATCGTCTCGGAGTTCACGGACATCCCGACCCCCGATCCGACGGTGCCGGCCATGGTGGCCCAGTCGGGACCGGAGTTCGCCGATTGTGTGGCGGAAGTCAGCCAGACCTTCTACGATGTGCTCAGGGCGAAGCGGGATGGGTTGAGCCCCATACATGCCGATGGCACCGGCAAGGGGCTTCCCGCCGAGGATGAGGCCTGATGGGTGACAGGGCCCCGGAGTCCAAGGGGCAGCTAGGCTATCTCGACTACGTGAAGGCGGCCTTCAACGTCAGCCCCCACATACGTGGGCTAGGCAATGTGCCCGTCAACTGGCTGTATCTGGCGGCCGTTGGCGTGGCGGGCATCGCCTTCCCGCCCATCTGGCTCATCGGCGCCGCCGGGGAGCTGGCCCTGCTGGCGACCCTCTCGAACAACGCCCGCTTCCAGAACGCCGTCCGGGCGCGCCGCCGGCTGCTCCATGGGGCCCTGGAGGAGGAGCAGATCGAGAGCCTCATCCAGAGCCTCAGCGGGGGATACCGTCACAAGTACGAGCAGTTCCGGGATCGCTGTGCCGAGGTGCTCCAGATCGTGAAGCGTGTGGGGCACATGTCCGACGCCGACTACGAGACGTACCAGAAGCACCTGGCGGATCTCCGTGAAGTCTACGCCAAGATGCTCGGGATGCTCGACATGCTAGCGATCTATTCCCGGGACTGGGAGAAGACCGATCCCACCCCCCAGATGAAGGACATCCAGGCCGAGCTGGACGCCAACGGCCTGCCGCCGGGTGTGCGCAAGTCCCGCGAGGCGACCCTGGATGTGCTCGAGCGGCGCGCCGAGAGCCGTGCCGCCATCAGCGCCCGGGCCCATGTGGTGAGCTCGGAGCTGGCACGGCTCGAGGAGCAGGTTGCGCTGCTTCGCGACCAAGCCCTGCTCACCCGCGACCCCACGGTCCTCTCGGAGAGCATGGACGCGACGGCGGAGATTCTGGAGGAGCACACCTCCTGGCTCCAGGAGAACATGGGGCTGATGGAGGGTCTGGAGGAGATGACGGCGGGGGAGTAGCGGCACGGTCTACTACCCTCGCCTCGCCGCCTCCGGCGCCCAGCCCAGCAGGAAGACGGCCGTATGGCACACCGCGAAGAGACCCAAGGCCCAGATCGCCTGCGGCGACCAGCCGGGGCCGCCGGTCGCGCACAGCGCCCGCAGCACGAGGATGACCGTCGCCGTCACCGCTAGGCTGGAGAGGTACCGGCGCGTCAGGGGGATCACGCCGAGCTTCCACCATACCAGCAGCATCTTCACCAGGTTGGAGACCGCCATGGCCGACCCGGTGCAGATCGCCGCTCCCAGCAGTCCATGCCGCGGGACCACGAAGAACAGCGACGTGGCCAGCACGGCCCCGGCCATCCAGTTGGTGAAGGCTGCGATACGGTGGTTGCCCGTCATGGTCAGCAGCCACCCCACCCCACCCGTGGCTGAGTTGACGAAGTACCCCGCGCCAAGCAGAACCAGCGGCACCATGCCCTCGTGAAACTCGCTGCCGAACACACTCAGGATCTGCTGGGGCGCAATGGCCATCAGGCCATACACCCCCGCTCCCGCGCCCGCCGTCCATCGGGCAGCCGTACGGTACGTCTCCCGCAGCGCGTCGGTGGCCCCGCGAGCGTACAGGTCGGAGATGGTGGGCGCGAAGAGGGAGTTGATCGAGAACAGGGGGAAGGTGATGAAGGAGGCCGTGCGGGCGGCCGCCGCATAGACGCCGAGATCATGCTCGCTCACGAACTTGCCGATCACGAACACGTCGGCAAGGTTGGTCATGAACACACCGATGGATCCGATGTAGACCACGCCCGAGAACCCCAGGATCTCCCGGAAGGATGCCTCCGTGTGGCCGGTCCCGCTCTCACCGGGTAGCCATCTGCCGCGCAGCCCGGCGGCCAGGATCAGCCCCACGAAGGACGCGGCGACGTAGGTCGAGATGACGGCGGTCAACTCGCCGCCCAGGTACAGGGCAATGGGCACTCCGAGCAGGAACAGCGCCGGCACGCCCATGCGGGCGATGAGCACCTGGGGCCAGATGTTCCGCGCGGCCTGGGGAATGGCGAGGATAATGAGGGTAAGGGCCAGGGCGGGGGCCGCCAGCCCTGCCAGACGCATGGGCGCCAGGAGCTCGGGACGCTGGTAGACGTCCAGGGCCAGGACGGGCGCGAGACAGAAGATGGCGATGCTCGAGAGCACGGCGAGGACGATGGACAGGATCCCCGTCTTACGGGCGACGGCCCGGACGCCTCGGGCGTCTTCATGGGCGAGACTCTGAGCGATGAACTTGTTGTTGGCGTGGGGCAGCCCCACCATGGTGAGCATGCCGGCGATGCGGATCATCCGGAGGATCAGCTCGACCGCTCCGAGCACCGGCGCGCCGAGAACGCGGCCCACGATCACCCCGACCCCGTACTCGCTACCCCGGCCCACGATCTGACCCAGCAAGGCGGCCATGGCGCCGCGCCCCATGGTACGGGTCGACTCGGCGACTCGCTCCGCGTCGTCGCCCGGGGTCTGGGTTGGATCCTCTCGGGATTCACTGGTCGGCTTGGACTCGCTCACAACGGGGACAGTATATCACGACCCTCCCCGGGCCTCCCCGGCCCCAAAACGGTGTAACCAGGGCCCCCATTGGAGACACTAAGAGGCAAGTGGTAGCGTTCGGGTGCAGGTGTGTGGTGAGGAGCTGTGAGATGCGCTGGTTACTCCCTGTGCTGGTCTGCGCGTGTCTTCCGACCGGCGTCCATGCCAACGGCATGGTCATTGGCAAGAAGTCCTTTATGCCAGAGCCCATCGCCGTGGGCGATCAGCTGGGTCTGGTGATCTGGCAGGGATCAACCGAGACCCTGGCCCTCCAGACCCGATTCGAGGGTCCCGCCGAGGAGTTCGCATGGGTGGTGCCCACGCCCAGCCTCGTCGACGCCGATGAAGCCACGCTGCTGGGTGCCCACATCCTCCGCTCGCTGGAGAGGCAGACGGCACCCCGAGCCCACCCCTATGAGCTGCTGCACCTGGGTGGCCCCGAATGGTCGCTGACCAAAACGGAATCCGCCCTCGCGCCCGCCGCTGGAAGCGTCACAGGCGTGACCGTGCACGACACCGCCGAAGTGGGCGAGTACTCCATTACCACTTTGACGGCCAGCGAGTCGCGCTCCCTGGTCACCTGGCTTCGCGACCGAGACTACGAGGTGCCAGAATCCGCCGTCCCGGTCATCGAGCAGTACGTCGCCCATGGCTGGGCATTCACCGCAGTACGCATGTCGCGCGACGGCCTGGACCACAGGGGGATGATCGCGGAGCCGCTGGCTCTCACCTTCCAGACCGATCGGCCCGTCTTCCCGATGAGGATCTCCAGCGCCTCACCAACGGGCGCTCCGGTGATGGTGACCCTGTACGTGGCAGCGCCCTGGCACGCCAGGCCAAGCGACCACGGCGCCCAGGCACCCCCCATCGAAGGGCCTTTCGTCACAAGCGATCCACTGGGCCGGTACGAGCAGCGCCTGACCGACCTGGCACTCGGCTCAGATGGCCTGCCACCCTTCGTGGAGGAATACGCAGGCCATAGCGACTACCTGCGCTATGCGGAAGAGCTTGGTACCGCCCCGGACCTGACCCTCACCCGCTTGCGCACGGTGATGACCCCCGAGCAGATGGGCCTGGCCGATGTCTTCTTCGAGCAGTCGGATCCCGGCACCCGTGAGCGGGTCGTCATACGGCACTTCCCCATGAGCCCCGGCAATCTGGTGTGGCTCGCTGGCGTGCTGTGTATCCTGGCTCTCACTATCGTGGCGTCGGTTCGCTCGACCCGGGCGGGTGGGGGGTGGTTCGTGCCGGCGGCCTGCGGCGCGGTGGGCATCCTGACCTCGCCGCTCTGGATGGCCATCGCCCTTGCCGTACTCCGCGGAACCTACTCCATCAGCCCGCCCCTGGTGGCGGTGCCCGTGGTGGCTCTTATCGCCGGCTCCTGGAAGTACCTCAGGGACAGGGCTGACGGGCGCGAGCTGGTGGAGACGTCGGCCCGCTCGGGGTGTGCCGTGTTCCTGATCTGGCTGGGCGCCATCGGCGTGGCCGGTGTGGTGCTGGCGCTGCTTCCGACGGCCGGTGTGCGTCCCAGCCCGCTCATCGAGGGCATGCTAGGCGTTGGCGTGGTCGCGGCCACCGCCGCCGGGCTGGCATACTACGTCCGTACCGCCGAGCCGAGGTTGGCCGGTGGAAGGGACATCTGGGTCGTCAGCGGGGCCCTCGCGGGAGCCGTTCTGGGCGCGCTGGTGATGCTGCTGTAAGCCACCGCCAGATTCTCTGTCCCCCCCATCTCACTCCGGGCCAATAGCCTCAAGGTGCACCCGCCCCGGAGGAGTCAGTCATGGGATTTCGCCTCGTACCGAGACAGGACAGCGACTTCGATCGGCTCTACCTACTCGGCAAGGCCGCCGCGCCCCTGGAGTGGGACTACGACCGAGCCTTCGAGAGATGCTGCCACGAGCAGTCGCTGCGCTTCGACACGCACGCCGGATGGGTCATCGAGGACGCCGCAGGTAACGCGGTGGGCTCTGCCACGGCTTGCATCGGCCCCGAGAAGCCCAACGATGCCAGCGTGGACATCACCATCCATCCCGGATGTGTGCATGAGGCCCGCGACCAGGCCGCCGAGGCCTACCACAAGGCCATGGACTGGGCGCGCGAGCGCGGGGCTGAGCGGTTCAGCGGATGGACCAGCGACCGGACCCTGTGGCGGCTGGAGTTCTGGCTGGAGCGTGGCTACCGGCGGGGGTGCATTGAGTCCTGCTCAGTGCTCGACCTCACGACCTGGGATCCCGAGCGCTTCCGCGAGAAGACCCTGCGTGCCCACGAAGCTGGCGTGGAGCTGATCACGATGGCAGACCCCGGCGCGCCGGCGCGGGAGGACATCCCCGCGCTTATCAACCGGGCTGAGCAGTCCATGCCTTCGGCGACGGAGTGGACCGACAGTGCCGATGAGCGTGTGCTCCACCGGCTCTTCGAAGGCCCGTACTACGACCCTCGGCTGTTCCATTGGGCCAAAATCGATGGCCAGTGGGCCGGACTCAGCCTTCTGACCCAGTGGAGTCCCGATTCGGCCATCCAAGACGATACGGCAGTGTTCGAGGAGTTCCGCCGCCGAGGCATCGCGTGGGCGCTGAAGATCCGGCTGACCTCGGCGGCCAAGCAGGCCGGCCTGAAGCGGCTGGTTACCTGGAACGAGGTCGGCAATCAGGGCATGCTCGCGGTGAACCGCCAGATGGGCTACGAGCACCGGCTCCACACGGTCCAGATGCTGCTGGGGCACGACGAGCCTACAGAATGACCATGGCATCGCCGTACGAGTAGAAGCGATAGCCCTCATCGACGGCGGCGCCGTACGCCTGCAGCACCGCCTCCCGGCCCGCCAAGGCCGAGACGAGCACCAGTAGCGACGATCGAGGCAGGTGGAAGTTGGTGACCAGGCCATCGACGACCCGGAACCGGTACCCGGGCCGGATGAAGAGGTCGGTCTCTCCTCGCCCCGATCGGATCGTGCCATCGGGCGTAGCCACCGACTCCAGAACCCTCACCGAGGTGGTTCCGACGGCCACGATCCTGCCCCCGCGCCCACGGGCAGCATTCACGGCATCGGCGGCGGCTTCATCGACCTCGTACGCCTCGCTGTGCATTCGGTGGTCCGCCAGGCTATCGGCGGCAATGGGCCTGAAGGTGCCGATGCCCACATCCAGGGTCACCCGTGCCAGCGTCACGCCTATGCGCTCGATCTCCGCCAGAAGCTCCCGAGTGAAGTGCAGGCCCGCCGTCGGGGCGGCCACGGAGCCGGGCCGGGCCGCGTACACGGTCTGGTAGCGCTCTCGATCGGCGTCCTCGTCGGGCCGCTGGATGTAAGGTGGCAGAGGGGTGTGGCCGATGGCGGACAGGGCCTCCTCCAAAGGCATCGACGACTCCACCCGCGCGCGCTTGCCCCCCGGCTGGGCAGTGTCCTCCAGGAACTCGACATCGATCCACGGGGCTTCACCGAACCGAACCCGCCGCCCGGCCCGCGCCTTGGCCGCAGGTCGAGCAAGGCACTCCCACAACGCCGGGTCCTCCGCCGACGGTGTGAGCAGCAGGACCTCTATGCGCCCGCCCGTATCGAGATTCCCTAGCAGCCGTGCGGGCAGCACCTTGGTCTCGTTGACGACCAAGCAGTCGCCGGGATCCAGCAGCTTGACGAGGTCCGAGAAGCGCCGGTGCTCGATCTCACCCGAGTCTCGGCGCAGCACCAGCAGGCGAGAATCCCCCCGGCGCTCGCTTGGCCGCTGGGCAATGAGGCCGGGGGGCAGGTGGTAGTCGTATAGGCCAAGACGGCCGTCAGGCTCCGTCGGCACGGCCGTTCGCCGCCTCTGGGTCGGTGCCCACGGGTGGCAGCGGCAGGTCCCAGATGAACCTGAGCCGGCCCCCATCGGGCATGGTCAGGCTCAGAAGGGCCTCACCGGAGTTCCTCAGCCCGAAGTCTCGCCCGCTGCGGCTCTCGCGTGGGAAGGCGATGCCGTACGCCCCGGACCGGGCCGACAGCCCCGGCGATTCGGCGACCTCATCCAGGAACCGCCCCCGGCGCCGGTCCCCGACGGCGTTGCGCAGCTCGGCCTTGGTCGCCAAGTCGGCCGTGGCCGGCGGGTCGGGCATGGTGACCATGAAGATCATGTGCTCCTCGGAGGCGCGCAGCATGGCCTCCACATCATGGGCATCGGTGGCTCCCTCGCTGAGCGCGTCCAGTGCCTGGAGGAAGTTGCGGGTCATCCACACCACCGAAATGGTCCTTGGCTCCTCCCGGACCGTTCGCGTGTAGAGTGGGAGGTACCTGGCCGCCAGGTCCTCGATGCTGCCGACATCGGCGGGCTCCACCTCGGTGGGGCCGGGCAGTTCACCCATGGCCTGGGCGTACTCGCCCCATTGGTCGGGCGCGACCGGCGGCTTCCGGAAGCTGAGTACCAGGCGGTCCTCGTTCTGCTCGATGGCGAGGGCGAGCGGCCCCGCCGGGGCCTTCGGGAACCCGTACAGTGCAAACTCCTCGAGCAGGCTCTCGCCCACGATCTGCGTGAGGAGAGAGGGAGCCCCCGGCTCGGTGGGCGTCATGGTGTCGTCCCCCGCGCCAAGGGCCAGGCGCACCCCCGTCAGGGGCTCGCAGCGCAGGAGCCCGTCTTGGAGCACGCCCAGCGCGAATACGTCGTACTGCTCCATGAACCCGGCGACCTGACTCCGGGCCTCGGTCAAGCCTCGAAGATCGGCCGAGGCCCAGTAGGCGGGAGCATGAAGCCGGATCGCGACGATGGGACGGTCACCCAAGGCGCCAACGCTGGAGGAGAACACGGTCGCCTCGCGAGGCGTAACCGGGTCGGCGTAGGCCAGGCCGAAGCGCTCCAGGGCACGATCGCTCTGCCCCGTGCGGCGATAGATGGCTGCCCGCAAGGCGGCGATTGCCACGGGAGCCCCACGAGCTTGGACCAGCCGGTCCAGATCCGCGCCGGCGCCCCCGAAATCCCCGGCGATCAGCCGGGTCATGGCGCGGGGGGCGAAGGTCTCGAAGACCTCCGTCTTCGGCATGGAGATCGGCGGAGCGTCCGGGCCCTCCCCGGGAACCTCGACCAGGGCCGATGGCGCGGGATCGAAGGTGCCGCTGGCCGCCGCCTCGAGCTTCCGTAGCGCCGCCGGCGACTCGGGCTCGTACATCAGCGCCCGGGTTAGGGCACGCTCGGCCACCCGCCCGCGGCCGGCGGCGAGGGCCGCGCAGCCATCCAGGAAATATGTCCTGAACAGGTACGTCCGAGCCTCAACGGCCATCTCCGAATCGGAGTCGGCCGCGGTCTGCAGGTAGCGGTCCAGCCAGCGCGCGGCATGGGTGGGATACCCGGCTAGCGAGTAAGCTCGCCCGAGGTAGAAGTACGTCTCAGGGGAATGCCCCGGCTGGGCCGCAACGATCTTCAGTGTCTCCACGGCGGGATCGGCCCAAGGCGAGGGGCTTTCGCCGACGCTCCGGGCCTCTTCGGCCCGCTCCACCAGCTCGATCCCTTCCTGCAGAAGGGTCGGCGACCCTGCCGACGGGTCAGCACCGCTGTCTTCCTGAGCCCACGCGGCCGGGGCCAGGAGCACCGCTACGATCATGGGGGCAAGCAGACGGGTCCGCTCGCTCATCAAATGCACCTCCGTGGCGATCCACGTGCCTCCCCCATGCCGAGGACATTGGCTGGCCTCGGCGAACTGAGGCTCATCCGCCGAGTATGATGCCATATGATGGGGAAGGAAGCATCCCGTGTCTTCGCCGCCTGGTAAGAAGACTCACCTTACGTCGTGCGTCATTGTCCCGCCCGAGGAAGTCTGGGACCCGATCCAGCGGGTGCGCAGGCTACACGATCCCCACGTCCGTCGCTGGATGCCCCATATCAACCTGCTGTACCCCTTCGTGCCCCATGCCCGGCTCGATGAGGCCGCCAGGGACATCGCCGATGCGGCTTCCGTCCATGCACCCTTCGACCTCGAGCTGGCCGAGTTCGGCTTCTTCGTCCACCGCAAGGGCCGCATCACCCTGTGGCTCGAACCGCGGCCCGTTCTACCCCTCGAGCGCTTGCACAGCGATCTCCTCGAGCGCTTCCCCCACTGCGATGATACGGCGCGACACCAAGGAGGGTTCACTCCCCACCTCTCTCTGGGCGTATTTCTGAGACGCAATGAGGCTCGCATCGTCCGAGACGAGCTGGAATCTGGGTGGGATCCCATCCGGTTCCACGTGGGCCATGTCCAGATCATCGCCCGATCGGGCTTCGAGAAGGACCCCTTCGAGGTTGTCGCGCGGCTGCCGCTGGGGAAGGCGCTGAGCGGAAGGAGCACTTAGCATGTGGACCCTGGACGAGCTGGCCACCATGGCCACCGAAGGCCCCGTCGGTCAGCGCGTGGGGGGCGAGGATCCCGTCCGCAGCATGGACCGTCAGGAGCTGGTCGCGGCAACGGCTCGCATCTGTGCACGACCGCAACAAGCCGAGGGCGACCCCAGAGCCCGCC
>WJIW01000006.1 GCA_014730065.1 Armatimonadia bacterium
CCGTGCCCGTGACTCAGCTCTGGACGAGCACGCCGCCTACCTTCGCGTCGCCGATCCAAATATCGTTGGGCCACTTGATCCCCGCCTCCGTCGCGCCCACGGCCCGGCACGCCTCGGCCCCCGCGACACCCCCCGCGATACCCACCAGACCCGTGGCCTCAGCCGGTAGGCGCGCCGGTCGCCACGCCACGGACATGAGGGCGCTGGTGCCCGGCAGGTCGCGCCAAGCTGAGCCGCGCCGGCCACGGCCTTCGGTCTGGTTCTCGGTAACCACCAAAGCCGGTGAGTCGGTCTCCGCCAGGTCCATCGCCAGAGGGTTCGTCGACGGGCACGCCCCCAGAACCAAGAGGCGCTGGACCCAGCCCTGTGCGGCGAGGGCCTCGATGAGCGGCTGATAGTCGCGGCCGGTTCCCAGCACGTTAGTCTTCAGCGGGCACCGCCCCCCGACCGCTCCGCAGAGTGACGGTGGTCACCTCGGGCGGGCATAGGATCCGAATGGGCAGCAGGCTCGTGCCGATGCCCCGAGAGACGTACACCACACTGCTTCCGCGCTGGAAGATCCCGGCGGCCATACGTCGTCCGCAGCCAGGCTGACGCGTGCGGGCGATGAGGGGGCCGAGGAAAGGCACGCAGATCTGGCCACCGTGGGTGTGACCCGACAGTACTAGGTTCGGCGGAAGCGGATCGTCCCGGAAGGCGATGCCGGGGCTGTGGGCAAGGAGCAGAAGGAAGGGTTCGTCGGTCAGCCCCCCCGTTGCCGCGGGCAGGTCATCACGGAAGCGGGTGGGATCGTCGACGCCGGCCAACGCCAAGCGTCCACCCCGGTGCTTGAGGATGAGTCCTTCGTTGTCGAGCACGCGCAGGCCCAGCGGCTCCAGGGCCCGCCCGACCCCGCCCAGCTCGGGCAGAACCCGGTTGTCGTTGTTGCCGGCGACGAACCATCGGCCGAGGGGGGCCTCCAAAGCCCCCACAAGCTCCGCCGTGGGCCCGATGCCATCGACCGTCTCGAGCAGATCCCCAGTGACGGCCCAGAGATCAACCGTCTGCGCCTGGGCCCAGTCCACCAGCGGCTGAAGCAGGCGAGGTGAGGCCCCGAAGTGCAGGTCGGTGACGTGACCGATGCGGAGCCCATCCAACTCCGGCGGAAGGCCCTCGAAGCCCAGCTCCAGCTTCACGTGCCGTAGCGGCCCCGAGGCGATCCGGGTCTCAACGCGCCCCAACAGGGCGGGAACGTCGGCGCCGAAGACAACCGTCATCCCTTAGCGCCCCCTGCATCGAAGGGCGGGTCGGGGGGAGGGGCGGCCCCCGTCACCACGACCGTGCCCACCTCCACCGACTGGTCGAGCATGCCATCGGTAGCTCGGACCGAGATGTGGTACCGCTGCTCCTCCGAGGAGCCCGGCTCGTTGGGGGGTAGCTCGATGGTGACCTCCAAGATGGTCGGGTTGCGGTCGCTGATGGACAGCAGACGCTCGCGTAGTGAGCCGTCGGGGTAGGTGACCACGGCGACGACCCGACCCTGGGACGACATGCCGGGCCCAAGCTCGACGCTGACTCGCACGGCGCCGCCCGAGAACGGCAGAGCGGTGCGGGACAGCTCCGGCTGGCGGATCAGATCATCGGCCATGCCACCGGCGCATCCCCAGTGCCACGAAGCGAGCAGAACGGCTGCGGTTACCAAAGCGGCGCTCTTCATCGCACCAGCCTCGCCCTCGCCGATGCGCGCTCACCATCGGCCGTGGTGGCGTGCAGCTCCAAGGCGTAGATGCCGGCGGGCAAGGAGGAGCCGCGGTCGTCCCGGCCGTTCCAGTGGACCTCCAGCTCGCCCGCCGGCTGGCTGCCCAGGTCCCAACTCCGCACGATCCGCCCCGCCTGATTCACGATGCGCGCCGATACGTCCGCCGATCGGCTGAGCCGGACTCGCGCCGTCGACCCCCTAGCGGTGCCGTCCACTGAGGTGATCGAGATCCGGAGCCACTCGCGCTCCCGGGGCCATTCGAGGACTAGCGAGCGAGACGCTCCGGCACGCAGGTCAAGGGTGAGGCTGGCGGCGGTACGAAGCTGCACGGCTCGTCCCGTGGCGCGGTCGGTCAGGATGGGCCTGACTTGGCGGCTCAGGCCGCGGAGGTCCGGCCATGTCAGGGTGACGCGCCGATGCTCGCTGTCCGTCTCTAGCTCGATGACGACGGACCCGCCCTGCCGCAGGTGGGCCAGGGCGCCCCGCCTCCCATCGCCGGAGAAGGCCGCCTTAAGGGATGCTCCAGCCCCCGGCGGCTGAGGAGGCGTCAGGCCACGCACGGCGGTCTCGCCATCGAAGAAGGCGATCAGCGACCTCTCCTCGGCGCCGCCGTCGTCGGCGATACGGAGGCGCAGGGCGCCCGTCGACCGCTCGGCGATTCGAGAGGTCGTGCTAGCCTGGCCCGGGGCCTGGGGTGGGGGGATCTCCAGCGCCAGGTCATCCTCGGCGGCGAAGACCCACGCTCCCTCGAAGGGCTCCAGGGACCCCTTCGTCACTCCCCCGAGGGAGGCGTCGAAGACGAAGCGGTACTCGTTGTCGCGAGTGTCCCAGGCCCATGCATAGGGCTCGACCAGGCCCATCGCCGCCGCCTCTCCGAGAGTGGCGATCCGGCTGCCGCCCCGTCGTACCCCGAACCGATCCAAACTCCAGACTACCCCTTCCAGGAAGGGATTGCCGATCAGGTTCCAGCCCGCGCTCAACGGCACGACGAAGGGGCGGCCGGGATCGGGGAGGATCCCCGCCGTCGCCGCCATCGTGAGGACGTCCCGATGCCGAACGAAGTACCCCTTGCCGGGCTCGATGGCGACCTCCACCCCGGTGTGGATGCGGTAAGTCTCCTGGGACGGCAGATAGGCTGCCAGGGCGCTGCCAGGGTCCAAGAGGCCGAGTCCGAAGACGGTCTCGGGGGCCCCGCCCACGGGTGCCGTGAGAATCCGGAGCCGAGACTCGCCCTCGGGTGGCGGCACGTCTCGCCGGAAGGCGACGGTGAAGGCTGCCTCGCCCGATGTACCACCGGCCTCGATGAGGGCTTCGAGTACGCCAAGCCGGCTACCGAGCTGCGAGGTGTTGAGGTCGATCCGGCCCAAGGCGTCGGTCGCATCGGAGATGGGGTCGGTGAGGGCGACGCCGTCCGGGGCGCGGATCGTCGCTTGGTAAGGAGCCATGGGCACCCGGAGTCCCGCGGCATCCAGCATCTCGCCCGTCAGGCGGAGGGGTTGGCCGTATTCCACCGACGCCGGAGCGGCCTCGACGCGAATCTCGGCCACCGACACCTGGGGCCCATCGAGTGACAGGGCATACATACCCGGACCATCGGCGGCGCCGAGAACGGCCTCCACGATACCATCGGCGTCCGGCGCAAGGGTCACCTCTCCGGTGCCCGACGCTAGCTCGGTGCCGTCTTGGCCGAGCAGCCGCATGTGAACCTCCGCCGGCGTCTCGCCCCGGCCGTCGGAGTACAGACGGTAGGCCTGGCCTGCGCGCACACTGAACCGCACCCGGTCCACGTCGGCCGCCGAGGAGAAAGCCCGGATCTGGGCAGGCCCGGGCGCGATGGTACCGGCGGTGTCTGGGTGATCATCGGGCTCGTACGGGTCGCCGAGCCCGACCGAGAACCGCCACGTCGGGCCCGCCGTCGAGCGGCCCGCTCCATCCCGCGCCTCCACACGCCACGCGTAGGTCTCGCCATCGGCCAGGTCGCCGATGGTCAGCCGTGCTTCGGCCAGGTCTGTGGCGGTGTGCACCACCTCGCCGGCGCCATCGCGTACCACCACGTCGTACCTGGCCGCCGATGTGTCACCCGCCGATCGCCATGACAGATCCAGTTCCTCGGGATGGCCGATGGACAGATCGGGCGGACTCGGCTGGCTGGGCGACGCCGGCGGCTCGCCCGAGTCACCGGGAGCGACCCGCGCCGATAGGCTGTACGGGCCACTGCTGGCGGCATCGTAGCCGCGCACCCTGACGAGGTACTCACCCGAGGCGGTGCAGGTCCACAGAAGGCGCGAGGCCAGATCACGTCCGGGGTCCACGTCATCGTTCTCCGCCAGCACTCGCCCCTCGGGATCGAGCAGGGCGATGACCGTGTCCGTGGAGCTGTCGGCCCGGAGGGCGGCCCCCTTGGCGGCCGCACTCACCCCCGAGCCAGGAACGGTGGCCCGGGTGCGAATCTCATACCTGGTGCCCGCCTCGGCGGAGAAGCGGGCGTAGTCGGTATCGCCCGAGGCGAGTCGGTGCCGCTGAAGGCTGCCGTCGACCTCAAAGGGCCTCGCCTGAGCGGGCACGTTGTTGGGCTCGTAGATGTCGGCGCCTCCGGGGGTGAAGCCCCACAGCGGGCCCGGATGGCTGTAGCCCGATGCGTTGCGGGCGACTACTCTCCACCGGTAGTCGCGGCCCTCGGACAGGCCGCCGATCTCGGCGTGCGGCTCGGTCAGTGTCTCCCGGAGGGGCGGCGGCTCGGTGTCACCGAAGTACAGGTCGTAGCGGACAGTTTCTCCCCGCGGATCGGTCGACGGCTCCCAGGTGAGGGTCACCTCGGTGCCCGCGTCGGTGGCGCCGGGGGGCGGGGTGGGCCCCGAGGGCTGCGAGGGGCGCCGGTCCAGCTCATCGCCCACTGCGAGACGCGCGTTGGTTCTGCCGGATCCCATGCGTCCGGCGAACTCGGGGTTGATGGAGTCCACGGGGTCCACGGCGCGAATGAGCCGGTCGCGAAGGGCTGCTCCCTCCAGCTCGGGATGGGCGGCCTTCGTGAGCGCCGCTACGCCCGATACAAGTGGGGCCGAGAAGGACGTCCCCGATCGGCTGCGATAGAGGTCCCGGTACGCCAGGGTGCCATCGTGGAAGGATGTGGTGAGGATGGACACCCCCGGCGCCGAGAGATCGATGTGGTCCTCGCCGAAGGCGGAGAAGGCGGCGAGGCGGTCGTCGGCGGTGACGGCGGCCACCCCGAGGATCATGTTCTGGCCCAGGTCGTTGCTGACGGGGCTCTGTGGCGTCTCGTCCAGGTCGATGGCCCCATTGCCCCCCGCGGCGACGATCAGCACCCCCGAGTCGAAGGCCTCCCGGATGGCGTCGTCGGCGACGGCGTGGTAGCCCCCACCCAGGCTCATGTTGATGATGTCGGCGCCGTTCCGTGTCGCGTACAGGATGGCTTCGGCGATGTGGCCCGTGTCGGCGAACCCGTCGTCACCGAAGATGCGCAGCGGCATCAGGCGGATGTTCCATGCCACACCCGCGATGCCTGTGCCGTTGTCTCCGACGGCGGCGATGCACCCCGCGACAGCGGTGCCGTGGACTACGTTCTCGTCGATCTCGCCCGATCCGTCATCGTCCTCGCCATCGGGCTCGGGATCGACGATGGGGTCGGAGCCGACGAAGTCCCAGCCGACCACATCGTCCACATAGCCGTTGGCGTCATCGTCCTCGCCGTTGCCCGGGATCTCGCCGGGGTTGGACCAGAGGTTGGCCGCCAGGTCGGGATGGTCCAGATCGATGCCGCTATCGATGACGGCCACGACGACTTCGGGCGAGCCCGTGGAGGTGTCCCATGCCTCGGGGCAGCGAATGTGTGCCAAGTGATCCTGGGCCGGGTAGAGGCTGTCCGAGGGGATGCGGGCGAGCTGGTGCAGGACGTTCAGCTCGGCCAGGTCGACGCGAGGGTCCGATGCATATGAGCGTACCGCCGCGGCGGGATCGCCGCCAACGGCGACGACCTGGATGCCGCTCAGGGGTAGGTCCTCCAGCACCCGGCCTCCGTG
The DNA here is from genome assembly GCA_014730065.1 of Armatimonadia bacterium. GTDB lineage: Bacteria > Armatimonadota > Zipacnadia > UBA1398 > UBA1398 > UBA1398. Next base: position 5,776 of record WJIW01000006.1, read on the forward strand.
GGCTCGGTGGAGGCCTGTCAGCTCGGCGGAACTCAGGCCGCGCACCGGCCGCACGACGATACGGTCCGACGATGCCCGCACCCGGGCTCCCGTCGTGTGGGCCCGGGCTTCAACCGCCTGGGGTCGGACCGGGAGCGCGAGAGCAGCCCCCAGCAGAATGGCCAAGATGAGCCAGTATCCGCGAGCCACTGCTATCGACCCCCGGCCACCGGTCCCGAGGGGCTCGGGGAAGGGGACTGGTCGAGGGGAGGAGCGGCGGGAAGGGCCAGCACCAAGGCTGCGTTCTCGGGCCCCAGGTAGGTGCGCGCCACCTCCCGCACCTCCGCCTCGTCGACGGTCCGCAACGCCTCGAGTGGCGCCTGGACCGCCCGGCTCAGGTCGCCCCCGGACAGGGCGATGCGACCCAGCTCGATGCTTCGGCTCAATGCCGACCGCTGGCGTATGGCTTCCTCGCCCAGGAGTCGGCGGCGGGCAGCGGACTGCTCCGGAGGAGGGAGGGGCTCATTCGCGAGCCCCGACAAGGCATCGAGGATCTCCAGCCTCAATGATTCGATGCGCCAAGGCATCGGGGTCGCGGCGACCACGACCATCTCCGAGTACCGAGCCCGGGGGATCAGGAATACCTCCAGGGTCGGTGAGTATTGCCGGAGACGTGGGTCGCGGGTGAGCCGTCCCGCAGGGCCAGCCAGGATCTCTCGGGCCATCTCCACGGCGGGCCACGACGGGCTGCCCAGGTTGGGCACGGCGAAGGCCATCATCATCAGGGCGAGTCGGCCGTCCCGGTCCTCGGTCACCCGGGCATGGAAGGTCGGGGGCGGGGGATCCCATGAGGGCGTGGGAGCGGGCTTGGCCTCTCCCCCAGGCAATCCCTCGGCCAGCGACCGGAGATGATCGAGAGTGCTCTTCTCGGCACCTGGTCCGATGCCGATACACACCGTCCGCCGACCCACCATTAGCCGCTCGTGGGCCGCCTCCAGGTCCTCTGGAGCGATGGCCCGCAGGCCGCCCACCGTGCCCGCGGGACCCACGGCGGGGGCGCTGGGATGAAGTATCTCCCTGGCCTCAGACAGGAGCGAGTAGAAGCGATCATCCCGGTGGCGCTCGGCCTGGGGCATCAGCTCGGAGCGGGCCGACTCGAGGGTGGCGTCGTTGAAGGCGGGCCGGTACAGGGCGTCGCTTAGGATCTCCAAAGCCTGGGGCTCGATCTCGGGCGGACCGCCCACGGCGAGCACCATCATGTCATCCTCGGCGAAGGTGGTGACTTGGCCGCCAGTGGAGGCGAGGGACTGGAGCCGTGCCAGAACCTGCATCGGATCCACATCCTCGACCCCCGACAGACTGGCCCGGGCCAACACCGACCGAAGCCCATGGAGATCCCCCTCATCGGAGGGGTCGGCATCGACGATGACGGCGTAGGCGGTCGAGTACATGGACGGGGCCTGCACAGCGACCAGGCGGGCGCCATTGGGCAGCTCCTCGGTCGTCAGCGCGGCCGCGGGGCCGATGGTCAGCAGGATGGCGGCAAGAGACAAGAGCGTTCTCACGGGCCATCGCCTCCCACGACCACGAGGGCGTGGTCGGGGTCGAAGTACCGTGCCACCAGATCCTGCACGTCGCCGGGCACCACGGTCAGCACCCGGTCCTCGTACTCGACGGCGAAGCGGTACGAGTCGATGGCCTCATAGAAGGCCAGGCTCTCGGCTTGGCTAGTGTACGTATCCGCCCCGATGGCGTGCATGAGCAGGGCGGAGCGAGCCCCCTTAAGGCACTCCTCATGGGAGACGCCGTTGTCGCGGATGTCGGCGAGGATCGACTTGAGGACCCCGATGCAGTTCTCGGCCGACGCCTGGCCGGGATCGATCCAGAGGTAGAGATGCCCCGGAAGCCGCTGCGTAAGGTACCCGGCGCCGACGGCTCCGATACCCGGCAGGGCCCTCGGGAGCTGGGTTCTCATCCGGCTCGTGGGCCCGTGCTCCAGAATGCCCAGGAGCACGTCGGTGGCGAGTACATCGCGTGGGTGGTCCATGCCGGGGGCCACGAACACGAGCCCCACCAAGGGCTCGGCGCCCGGCGCGGAGAGGGTTGTCGCGGGGGTCTCGGGCGGGCTGGCCATGGCCGGCACTTGGGGCTGGCCAGCGGGGATCTCACCGAAGGCCTCCTCGACGGCGGCGAAGGCATCCGCGGTCTCCACGTCGCCGACGACCACCACGGCCATGTTGGATCCCACATAGTGGGCCGCATGGAAGGCCTCCACATCCGCGACCGAGTAACTGGGCAGGTCGTCGGGCCCGCCACCTGCCGATCGGGCATAGGGTCCGTCGCCGTAGATGGCCTTGGTCGCGGCGCCCCTCAGAGCGACGATGGGGCTGGCGTAGACCTCATCCAGCTCCTTCTCCATGATCTCCAGCTCAGCCCGCAGCCGGGTGGGAGTGAAGGTGGGGTCGCCCAGAGCGATGCCCAGGGCAGACATTGCCTCAGGCATTCCGTCGGGCGCCACGGTGGCGATATAGCGAGTGGAGTCGGCCGAGGTCTCGGCCCGGATCTCGCCGCCCAGGGCCTCGATGGTCTGGGGGAGCAGACCGGTGGATGTCCCCTCCACGGGCTCCTGGAAGACCATGTGCTCCGTGATATGGGCCAGCCCTCGCTGGTCCCGGGCCTCCAGCGATGCTCCACCCCGTACCAGGGCGACGACCGTCACAACGGGGACGTCGTGGGCGGGGAGCACAATGGCTCGCAGGCCATTGGCGAGCTGCTCGGTCTCGATGTTCTCGCCGATCACGCGCGACTGGGCGAGGGCCGATGGCAGCCACGCCAGGGCGAGCAGGAACACGATCCAGCGGCCTCGGCCATGGTGGCAGCTTCGCATGGCATTCCCTCCTGTGCCGCTCTGGTGCCGGTCCCGAGGCTAGGGCCCTGATTGAGCCGCGGCCACATGTATCCGGACGTCGGGATGGCACAAGCTGAGCACTAGATTCTCCAGAATATCGGATTCCGAGGCCGAGGTGGTGGACTTGAGGGCCAGGTCGGCCTCGGCGGCGAGCTGCAACCCCCGGGCCATCTCCGAGGTGGTGAGCCGCCGGGCTTCCTTCAGGGTCTTGAAGGCCACGAAATCGTGCTGGGCCGCCAGATTGCACGCGCGCTCCTCGGGCATCAGGGGCTTGAGCTCCTTAGCCGCCGCCCTCCAGCCCGTGCGGAAGGTATCACCGTACCGGTTGACGCGCAGTAGCGAGTCGGGGATGGATCCGTTCTCGATGAGGGCACATGCAACCAGGAGCAGGCGCAGTCGGGAGGCGAGGAGGGCCACGATGGCGACGCCGCTGTGGCCCTGGTGGATCAGGTCCTGGAGGGTCGCCATGGCTCGCTCCACATCCCGCTCGCCCAGGGCGTCGGTGAGGTCGAAGGTGATGGCCTCCTTGGTTCGGCTCACCAGACGGCGTACGTCCTCCTCGGTAACCCGGCCTCGATCTCCCACAAAGGAGATGAGCTTCCGCACCTCGGAGTTCAGCAGCCCCGTATCGGGCGGTGCGAGCCCCACGAGGGCGCCGAGGGCATCGGAGTCGATCTGGATGCCGGCATAGCGGAACCGGTCGCGGACGAACTGGGTGGCATCGGCGGGCCTGGTGCTCTTGGGGAAGGTCAGCTCCACGCCCTCGGTCTTGCAGGCCTTGTAGACGGCGCCCTTGGGCGAGTCGGTAGAGGCTTCCAGGATCAGGGTGACATGCTCGGGAAGGCCCTGCTCGATCCGTTCGACGAGGCCTTTGGACCCCTTGGGCGATTTCTCCGAGAGCAGAGGCGTCTCCCGAACGAGCACCGCCCTCCGCTCCACGTCCATGAAGGGCAGGGCATTGCTTTCGAGCTGGCCCAGTATGTCCGAAGGCGAGACTTCGCGACCATCGAGGACGACACTGGCCAGTTCGAGGTCGCCGCCGCCGACCACCCACTGGGGGAGCCGCCGGGCGACCTCGGAGCGGCGGAAGTCGTCCTCGCCGTACACCAGGATGGTGCGGGGGATGTCACCCTTCTTGAATCGGGCCCGGAGCTTCTTGAGATCGGCGTCGGTGGTGTTCTTGGCCGCCTCGCGGCCGCGCTTCTTACCCATCAGGCCGCTCCGTGGCCGGGCGGAGCCGCTCCTCGGCCTTGGCCAGTAGGTCCCGCGCTGCCGAGCCATCGTCAGGGTGGGCAGCGACGGCCCATCGCACGTCCACCCCGCCGTCGGGCAGTAGGTCGGATAGATCGAGGCGGTTCACGGCATCGAGGACGAGCTGGGTGGGACGGAGGGCCGCGGCCCCCGGCGTCTCGGGGAGGATGACGGCGAAACCGTCCTCATCACAGCGGAAGGCGGAATCGGCGGCCCGCACGCTGACGCGGATGGCCTCCACGATGCGGCCAAGGAGCTCCGCGCCCATGTCCGCCGGAAGGTTGGAGACCCGCTCGAAGTCCCGGATCTTCAGCAGCAGGACCGAGAAGGGAATGCCGGTGCGGCGACTACGCGCCACCTCTTGATCCAGGCGCTCCATGAGAAAGGTGGTGCTGTAGATGCCCGTGGCGTCATCGTGGACCGGCGCCTCGCCCTGGCGGACCCGGCGGCCCAGGTCGGCGGTAGCCTCGGCGTGATCCAGAAAGGTGCCCGCCTCTCGGCCCATTCGGGCCAGGACCCGCACATCGAAGACCGCGGGGGCATACTCGCCCAGGTCGGCGAGCATCACGGCATAGACCTCGGTGTCGCCTCGGATAGGAGCCACCACCGCCGACGACGCGCCCAGAGCCTCCAGGGCCTGTGAGGAGTGGCTCCAGCCTTCGGCGGCGTGTCCCAGGGGCAGCGCTGTGCCCCGCCGCACGGCTACGGCGACGGCTTCGCTGTCGGCATGGAGGGGCAGGGCGGGCAGTGCGGCGGGGTCGGGCGCGCCTTCGCCCAAGGTGCGCCATGGGAGCAGGACCTCGGCTCCCTGAGCGGGCACATAGATGAGGACCCTCCCCATACCCAGAGGCTCCAGGGCTTCCTCGAGTACGTACTCCAGGCTCTGCTCCAAGTCGCGGCCGTACTGTAGCACCGCCAAGCGGTTGCGAAACCGGTTCAGGCAGTCCATCCGAGCCCTGAGGCGATGGCTCATCCGCTGGGCCCGGGCCGGCGTGTCGCCCGTGGGGTCGAAGGATGGCCACAGTGGGGGATCAAACCCGGCCGGGCTGGCGTCGATCTGGCCCGGCAGATCCGCCGCGATAGCCACAGCATCGGGCAGGTCGACACCGAGAACGTACCAGGAGCCCAGGTCCGTCGCCGGCGGAGTCAGCCCAGGCAGCGCCGTCTCTCCAACCACACCGGCCACGTAGTCGGCCAGGTGGATCAGGCGGTGACCATGGAGAAACCCGACCCCCGCTTCGGCTTCATCGATCTCGGGCGCATGGTGGTCGGCCATGGCGTGGCTCTCCTGATCGAGGAGCCCCCACGCCCGAGCGAGAGCGCGACCGGCGGCCTGATGATCGGTCCCGAAGATGGCTCGCTCGGCGGCGGCGTCGGTGGACATCCGGCTCTGGCAGCGCTCCACCACCTTGGCGTAGCCCGCGGGGTCGGAATCGTGAAGCACCATGCGGCCCGCGTCGTGAAGGAGACCATGAAGGGATGCCATCTGGGACGTGGCGGGGGAGTAACGCTCGCCCAGGATCCCGGTGAGCCCGGCGACCACGGCGCCGTGGCGGCGGAAATGGGTGGCGGCGCAATCGGTCAGATGGGCGAAGGTGCGGTGATGGGCGATGACCAGGGCGAGCATGCGCACCGTCCTCGCCCCCAGCCGGGTGAAGATCTCGTCGATCCCGTCTACGGGCCCGCCCGTGCCGACGAGACGCGTCATGGCCAGCGCCAGCATGGCCGCCCGGACATCGGGCGCGTCCTCCACGAGTCCGGTGACCTGGTCCTGATCAACGGGCATATCCGCCGTTGCATCGATGATGGCGGACAGTGGCTCGGGCAAGGGGTACCGCTCCGGTATGTTCCGCAGCAGATCCGGCTTGACTGTGGAGCCTGTGGAGTCCATACCTTCGCCCGCTCCTCCGCGTGTTGGCTTGGGTGCCTAGCTGGCCGTTTCCGACACGGTGGCGCCATCGCTCTCCCGGGACTGGAACAAGGCGTCCCGGGCGCTCCGCGCCGGCCGTCCCTCGAGCACGTCCTCCGCGTCCTCCAGCTCGATGGAGAGGCAGCAGGACACACCTCGCTCCTGCATAGTTACGCCATAGAGGCGGTCACATCCCTGCATTGTGCCCGGAGCATGGGTGATCACGATGAACTGGGTCTGGTCGGTCCAGTCCCTCAGAAGGGCGGCCAGCCGCTCGGTGTTCGCCTCATCGAGGGCGGCATCGATCTCGTCGAGCACGCAGAAGGGTGATGGCCGGACCCGTAGCATGGCGAACAGCAGGCTCGTGGCCGTCAGCGCCCTCTCGCCACCGGACATGGCCGCGAGAGGCTGCTTGGCACGGCCGGGCGCCTTGACCACGATGTCCACGCCCGTCTCCAGCAGATTGTCGGGATCGGTCAGTACGAGCTGGGTGCTACCGCCATCGAAGAAGTATCGGAACACCCGCTGGAACTCCTGGCTGATGGCGTTGAAAGCCTCCAGGAACTGGACCTTGGTGGCATTGTCGATCTCGGCGATGATCTCCCGTAGGTTGTCTCGCGCCCGCTCCAGGTCAGCCTTCTGCTCACCGAGGAACCGGTCCCTCTCGGCCAGCCGCTCCCACTCCGCCTCGGCGCCCAAGTTGACGTCCGAGAGCTGGCTGAGCTTCCCCCGCAGGGACTTCAGCTCGCTCCGGGCGGCCGGTAGATCCTCGACTTTGCCCGCCTCGGCCTCGGCGGCTTCCACGGTGAGATCGAACTCCTCGCTCAGCCGCTCCTCGGCGGACTGACGGGTCTCCTCGGCCCGAGCGCGCTTTACCTCATGGACGCTCAGGGCTTCGCGGAGCTGGGGCATCCGGCTGCGGGCATCCTTGGCCAGCCGCTCTGCCTCCTCCAAGTTCTTATGGGCCAGGTGACGCTGCTCCGACAGCTCCCGGACCTCCTCCATGACCTCCTGGCCGCGCTCCTTGGCCTGCTCCAGCTCGGTGCGGGCCTTCTCAATCTCCTCGTTGGCCTGCTCCTCGACCTCGCCCAGGCTCTTGAGCTCCTGTTTGATCTCGCCCAACCGGGTGCGCGACTTCTCCTGTTCGGCGGGAAGACGCTCCAGCTCCTGGGCCAGACTCTCCAGGTCCGACTGGAGCTCGCGTCGCTCGACCCGGACATCGCCGAGCTGGGTGCGGACCTCCTCGGTACGTGCCGCCAGGGTTGATAGGGCGTCATCGTCGGGGCCCTCATCTTCCTTCGGGGCCGCCTCGGCGAGCCCGGCCAGGCGCTGCCCACGCTCGGTGATCTTCCGGTCCAGCTCCCCCAGGTTCACGAGAAGAGCGTTCCGTCGTCCCTCATGCTCCTGGCGTTGACTCCGTAGCCCCTGGAGGCGCTCATGGCCCACGGCGGCGCGGGTGCCCACCCGCTGGACCTCGGCAACGCATTCGCGGTACGCCTGCTCGGCATCGACCGCCTCGCCCTTCGCCTGCTCCAGAGACTTGCGCAGAGCCTCCAGCTCATCGTCGAGCTTGGCGATGCGGTCCAAAGCGTCGTCGCGCTCCGTCTCCGCCTGGGTGAGCGCCGAGGCCAGGGAGATGGGGCTCTCGACCGCTGTGGGCTCGGAGCCGCCGCCGATGATCCCGTCGGTATCCCAGCGGTCGCCGGCCACGGAGACGACCATACCGTCGCCGCCAAGGGCCGCCATGGCTCCGCTGGCGGCGGATTGGTCGCGCACGATGACGACCCGGCCCAGCAGCCGCTCGACGAGGGCTTTGCGCCTCGGATGGTAGGAGACCAGATCCGATGCCCGGCCGATGACGCTCTCGCCGCTCAGTGCCTCCTCGGGGGCTAGGGTGAGCTGCGCCGTCTCGGCGAAATCGAGGGGCAGGATCATGGCATAGCCGGCGCGCTCATCGCGCAGATACCTGATGGCTGCCCAGGCACCCTCGCTGGTCTCCATCACCAGGGCTCGACTCCACTCGCCCAGCGCGGCCGATACGGCTCCGTCCAGCTCGGGCGGCACGCCGATCAGCTCGGAGACGGTTCCCACAACCCCCCCGAGGGTGCCCTCGCCCCGGGCTTCCAGCAGCGCCTTCACGCCGCGCGGAAGGTGGCCACCGCTCTTCTCGATCTCCTCCAGGGACTTGAGCCGGGCGTCGGCCGAGCCCGCCTCGGACTGAGCCTCGGACCGCCGCTCCCGCGTGGCCTCGATCTTGGCCTGGAGGTCCGCTTGGCTTTCCCGGGCGGCCTCCAGGCGGTCAGCATGGGCTTGCTCCTGATTGGCCAGATCATCCAGCTCGGCGTCGGACTCGCTACAGCGCTCCTCCTGTTGCCGCTCCTGAGTGGCGAGTCTCTCGATAGCCGCTTCGTTCTCCCGCAGACCATCATCGGTCTCCCGCCGCTGGGCACGGAGGTTCACCAGCTCGGTCTCGAGCGCGGCCTTCCGGGCCGCCTCGGAGCGCCGCTCCTCGTCGACGGCGGCCAGGGTGGAGGTGAGCTCATCGAACTCCTGCTGAAGGGACTTCAGCTCCTCCTGTAGCTCCGTCTCGCGAGGTGTGACGATCTCCAGCCGCTGGCTGTACTCGCCCTTCTGCCGGCCGGCCTCGTCCATGCGCTCGCGCACTTCGGCCAGGCGCTCTTCCATCTGGGTCGACTCCCGCTCGAGCAGCTCGCGTCGGCCCGCGCACGAGCGAAGGCGCTCGCTGCTCACGGCGATCTGGGACTCGGCCTTGGATATGGCTGCCTGCACCATGCCGTTCCGTCGCTGGGCCGCCTCGACCTTACTCTCCAGCTCTTCGCGCTGCTCCCGCAGCTCCGCCGAGCGCGACTCGAGCTCGGACGTCTCCATCTCCAGCCGCTCCAGGTCCGACCGTACTACGAAGGCCTCGTGCTCACACTTGCCGATGGCGGCCCGGGCCTGGGCGATCTCGGTGACCAGCACGCGCACGGCCAGCTCCCGGTGGCGCTCGACGACCAAGCGGTACTCCTTGGCCTGCTCCGCCTGCTTGCGCAGGGGCTCGAGCTGAGCCTGGACCTCGGCTTGGATGTCGTGGATGCGCGTGAGATGCCCCTGGGTCTGATCGAGCTTCCGGAGGGCTTCATTGCGGCGGCCCCGGTACTTGGCCGTGCCCGCGGCCTCCTCGAACAAGGCCCGGCGGTCCTCCGCCCGCAAGCTGAGGATCCGATCGACCTCGTTCTGGCCGATGAGGGAGTACGCTCCCTTGCCCAGGCCCGTGTCGAGGAACAGCTCGTGAATGTCCCTCAGCCGGCAGCGGGTCCGGTTCAGGAAGTAATCGCTCTCCCCGCTACGGTGGGTCCGGCGGGTGACGGCCACCTCGGTATAGGGAAGGGCCAGGGCCTCATCGCTGTTGTCCAGCACGAGGGTGACCTCGGAGATGCCCATGGGCTTTCGGTCTTCATTGCCGTTGAAGATGACGTCGGTGAGCTGACTGGTGCGGATGGACTTGGTCGACTGTTCACCAAGCACGAAGAGAAGGGCATCGGCGATGTTGCTCTTGCCTGAGCCGTTAGGCCCCACGATACCCGTGATGCCAGGCCCGAACTCCAGGGTAGTGCGGTCGGCGAAGGTCTTGAAACCGAATAACTCCAGCGACTTAAGGTACAAAGTTGAAGACGGCTCCCTATCTCGGCCTCCCGCCTACGCGGTCAGGATCGCCGCTCTCTCTATGGTACCCTCACCCGAGGGGACGGTCAGTGTGGGCCATCCGGGTGTGGCGGTGAGAATCTCGATGTCCTGCCCATGACACAGGATTGTGTCCTCGGACTTGGTTCCCTGCAAGGAGGGGTTCCACGCGAAGGCCTGGCCGGCGTGTACCTTCTGCTCCGCGCCAGGGCTCCCGCGCCATGATCGGGGCTGGTAGCCCGTCGCGCCGCCCTGATGATGGAGGTGCCACTCCTCGGGGTAGCCGGCGATGGAGTACGCCTGCTGGGCCACCGAGAACACCTCGCCCGCGGTGGCGCCCTCCCGGGTCGCGCCGAGGATCATGCCATCCACCTCACACACCCGCTGGTGCTTCTCCGCCAGCTCTTTCGGCAGATCCCCGAAGGCCACACACCGGGTCAGAGAGGCGTGGAG
>WJIW01000593.1 GCA_014730065.1 Armatimonadia bacterium
ACGCCGCCCAGGCGCGCGAGCTAGCTGAGGGCGCCGATGAGCAGCTTCGCGCGGAGCTGCTTGAGATGGCCGAGGTCTGCGAGCGGGTGCCCGCCCGGCCGGCCCGGACCTTCCGGCAGGCGGTCCAGGCCCTTTGGCTCGCCCATACCATCACGTGCTGTGAGGATCACATCAACGCCAACTCCATCGGCCGGATCGATCAGATCCTATGGCCCTACTACGAGGCCGACTTGGAGGCGGGCCGGATCACCGAGGAGCAGGCCCTGGAGCTCCTCATGCACCTCCATCTGAAGCTCTTCCGCGACTACGACGTGCAGCAGGCCGTAGTCGGCGGCCTCACGCCCCAGGGCCACGACGCGACTAACCCCTTGAGCTATCTGGTGCTGGAGGCGACCCGCCGGCTGGAGCTGGTGCGCTGCCTCTCGGTGCGGATGCACCGGGAGTCGCCAGTGGAGCTAATGGAGCGGGCGAGCGATCTCGTCGCCGCCGGAGGCGGCATCCCCTTCTTCTTCAGCGATGATGCCATCGTGCCGGCTCTGGTCGACAAGGGCATCCCCGAGGAGGAGGCTCGGGACTACGCGGCCATCGGCTGCGTGGAGATCACCATCGCCGGCCGGGCCAATCCCCACGCCGTCAGCCACAACATCAACCTGGCCAAGTGTTTCGAGCTGGCCCTCCACGGCGGCCACGATCCACGGACCGGCAAGCGTATCGGTCCCGACACGGGCGACCTGGCATCACTGGGCACCATGGATGGCATCTACGCGGCCTATCACCGACAGGTGGAGCACTTCGCGAGCTGCGGGGCCTTCATCTCCAATGCGGGCCAGCTCCAGCAGCAGCGCAGCTTCCCCCTGCCGTACCGGTCGCTGCTCACCAGCGATTGCGTCGAGCGCGGCCGGGACATCACCTCCGGCGGCGCCCGGTACAACTACCACTCCTGCTCGGCCATCGGCATTCCCAATGTGGCCGACTCCCTGGCCGCCATCGACCGAGTGGTCTTCGACCAGCAGCGCCTGACCCTGGGCGACCTCCGCGAGCTGCTCCTGACCAACTTCGAGAACGCCGAGGCCGAGCGCCAGCTCCTGCTCCATGCACCCAAGTACGGCAACGACCAGCCCGCCGTCGACGAGTGGGCGGCGCGAGCCTCCGGCGACTACTGCAAGCTGATGGCCAGCCACCGGACCCACTACGGCGGGAGCTTCCATGTGCACCTGTTCTCCTTCGTGTGGCACGTGGACCCCTTCGGGAAGACCACCGGCGCCCTCCCCGACGGCCGCCGAGCGGGCGAGCCCCTGGCTTACAGCCTCTCGCCGGGGCAGGGACGGGACGAGAAGGGCGTTACGGCGCTGCTAGGCAGCCTGGCCCGCCTGCCGCACAACCTGGCCGCGGGCTCCAGCTCGGCGATCATCGAGCTATCACCCAAGTTCTTCCAGGGAACGGGCCGGGACCGGTTCGTCCAGATGCTCAAGGCGGCCATCGAGATGGGTGTGGGTCAGATGCAGTTCAATGTGGTCTCGGCGGAGAGATTGCTCCAGGCCCAGGAGGATCCCGAGCATTACGGGAACATCGTCGTTCGAGTCTCGGGCTTCAGCCAGCGCTTCGCCGCCATCAGCCGGGACCTGCAAGATCACATCATCGCCCGGGTTAAGCACGAGAGCTAGGGCGTGGAGGATGGACCATCCATGGGCATGCACGAAGACCGTATGAAGGCAATGAGGTTCGAGGGGCCGGAGCGGATCCCCATCGCTTGCCACTTCCTGCCCGCCACCTGGCGGAAGTACCGGGAGAATCTGGACGAGATCGTGGCCCGGCATCCCGAGATCTTCGGGCCAGCGGCCGAGGGCGATCGCGACTATGACGCCGTATCGGGCACGTACGTCATGGGCGATCACGTCGATGCCTGGGGCTGCGTCTGGAGCAACATCCAAGAGGGCTGTGAGGCCATCGTCACCGGCCATCCCGTGCCCACTCGGGAGGACATCAACTCCCTGGAGCCGCCTGAGCCCGGCGCCGGCACCCCCCACGGGTTCATGTGGCTCCGGCTCGGCGACCTGCGCGGCTTCGAGGAGCTTATGGTCGACTTCGCCGAGGAGCCGCCCGAGCTGCAGAGGCTCATCGACATCGTGCGCGACTACAACAGGGGCGAAGTCCAGCGCATGCTCGCCGGCTTCAACGGCAACCGGCCGGACATGATGTACTTCGGCGACGACCTGGGCATGCAGACGGCCCTGCCCATCAGCCCCCCCAAGTGGCGTAAGTACCTCAAGCCCGCCTTCGCCGCCATCTACGCACCGGTCAAGGAGAAGGGCATCGCCGTCTACATGCACACCGATGGCCACATCCTGCCCATCATCCCCGACCTGGTGGACTGCGGCGTGAATGTGGTCAACCCCCAGATCCGCGCGAACGGGCTTCAGGGGCTGGTGGACGTATGCAAGGGCAAGGTATGCGTCGATCTGGACCTCGACCGCCAGCTCTTCCCCTTCGCCACACCCCAGCAGGTCGATGATCACATCAAGGAGTGCGTCACCGAGCTGGGCTC
>WJIW01000594.1 GCA_014730065.1 Armatimonadia bacterium
CGCCTCAGCGCCTCCCCGGCATCCTGATCTAGCTGCCTCAGCCCTACTCCGGCGCGCCACGCCTGAGCAGGTCCGACAGGCTCACGATGGTGTCGCCCGAGGTGATGTACGCCGGCATTCTCTCCGGCAGGTTCTCCACGTACTCGTACTCGACTACCTCGGGGAACTGGGCGAGGGCATAGCCTCGGATATCGATGGCATCGGCCTCGCCCTTGGCCTCGATGATCCGCCGCTCCTTCTCCCGCTGCTCCTTCCAGAGCTCGTACCGCTTCTGCTGCGCTCGCTGAAGCCGGATCTGCTTCTGCTCGATGGACCTATGGTACTCGTCGGTGAAGGCTACGTTCCGAAGGAGGACCTCATCCAAGATGATGTTCTTGGGCTCGAAGCTCGCTCGTAGTCTGCGGGCGATCTCGTCCTCGATGGCTTGGCGCTCGGTGGCGTAGATCTCCTCCGCCTCGTACGCCGCGACCACGTCCTTCGCGTTTCCGCTAGCGTCGGGCTTGATGATTTTCTCCACGTACTGGCGCTCGACTTCCTTGTGAAGCACGTGCACGCTCTCGGGATCCAGGTGGTACCGCACCGTGAGGTCGACGTAGACCGTCTGCCCGTCGTTCGTCTTGGCACTGACGCGCGGGGCTCCGTCATCACCCTCACCGACGCCCGAGTCGCTGAAGACCACCGTACGAGTCCGTATCTCGTAGTTGATGGGCTGGTCGACAAAGGGGGTGACCAGGTTGAACCCCTCGCCAAGGGTGACGTCCTTCGTGCCTTGGAGCGAGCTGAACACCACGCCGCGGTAGCCCGCGGGGACGATGTGTATCGCCTTGGCCAGCACGATCAAGGCGATCAACCCGATCACGGCGATCAGACCACAACCGACCTTCTTGCCGTCTTGGCTCTCTGCCATGTCTACTCCACCTCCTCATCGGTGCCGGACTCCGAGGGTGCCTCTTGCTCCTCAGCGTCCCCGGCCGGTCCGTCGGCTTCCGCCTCGCTGGCCTCGGCGGCGCTGTTGTCGCCGTCGCCTGTAGAGGCGTCCTCGCCATCCTCGTCGGGCGTGGCTTCGGCACCCTCGTCGAGGGCGAGCGCCTCGTCGTCGGTCAGCTCGTCGGGAACCTGCTGCTCCTCGCTCTCGATGTCGGCCTGGAGATCGGCCTCGAGCTGGGCCGCCAGCTCCGCGGGGCTCGCGGCATCGAGGTCGAAGACCTCGTCCATCTCGGTGCGGAGAGTGGGAACAGGAGGCGCCGACACCTCGCCGGGGGCCGTGATCTCGCTGACCTTGTCCGGCGTGAGGATGAGTCCGCCCACGTTGGGGGCGATCTTCCCAATGTACTCGTACTGTACGAGCAGCGGGTTCTTCTGGAGGGCTTCGCCGCGAGCCTTAATGGCCTCGGCATCGCCCTGGGCTTCGGTAACGACGCGCTGCGCCTCTCCTTCGGATTCCTGGATGGCGTAGACCATCTGCAGCGCATCCTGAAGGGCCTGCTGCTTCTCTTCGACAGCGACCTGGAACTCCTGTGAGAACTGGACGTTCTCCAGAATGACGTCCTCCAGGTCGATGTAAGAGTCGGTGAACTTGGAGCCCAGACTTGCTACGATCTCGCTTCGGATCTCGTCCCGAGCCTCGCTGGTGAAGTCCTGCACGGGGTGCTGCGCGCAGATCATCCGCACCACCGAGCGAGACTGGGGCCGGATGATGCGGTTCACGAAGAGAGGCCCCACCTCCTGATGCAGGTCGGGGAGGGAGTCAATCGGCAGGGCGTACCGGACCGTCACATCGAGGGTGACGATCTGTCCATCGGACGTGAGGACCACCAAGGCATCGTCGCCCTGCACCGCACCCTCGCCCCTGACCTCGCTCATCTTGTAGGTGCGGACCTTTGTGTCGTAGGTCGACACGGAATGAAGCACGGGCATGATGAGGTGGAAGCCGGGCTCCAGGGGCTGGTCGGCCACTCCGCTGATCTTGGAGAAGACCACTCCCCCTTGGCCGTTGTCGATGACCACATAGGGCCGGAAGATCAGCAGGGCCACGACCACGGCGATGATCAGCGGGATCTGCCAGCCCAGGCTAGGCTTGTTCTTGCCGATCTGGCCGAGGATGTCCTCGAGCCGCTCGCCCACGTCACCTGCCCCCGGCTGGCCGGGGCGTCGGCCGGCGAAGCTGAAGATCCATCGCGGAACCCAGCCCCACCCACCTCTGCCTCGGGCCGTTTCCGCGTTAAGCGCGCTCATAGCCACTCCTCCTTAGGCGTGTCCCGATACGGCTCGGGCGGGCCATGGGATGAACCAGACGCTCGGACGGCATACAGGTATCGCGATTGGCGGCTCACTTCCCGAGCGCGCCGCCGGGTGCGGGGACCGCCGTGCTTCCCGATCCCAGCCGCAGTAGCCGCAGCAACATCCGCAGCGACGTGAGGGCCTGCTCGGCATCGGCAATGGGTCCGGCGTCGTCCCTTCGGATCCGGGCCAGGAAGCTCCTTATGGTGGCCTGGGCCGGGTCGCCGCACGATTCCTCATGCTCCCCTACCCTAAGGTAGCACGGATGGGTGCCATCGGTGGCGGCT
The DNA here is from genome assembly GCA_014730065.1 of Armatimonadia bacterium. GTDB lineage: Bacteria > Armatimonadota > Zipacnadia > UBA1398 > UBA1398 > UBA1398. The sequence continues at coordinate 2,568 of WJIW01000594.1, forward strand.
CTCTCGATGCAGGCGATGCGGAGCCCGTTCACCTCCACCTCGACCAAGGGCTTCTCGGCTTCCCCCAATACGATGGACACGGCACATTGGTGGGGGGCGTCGCCGGCGATGCTGCTCGGGGCATGGCAATCGAAGGCGATGCGGCACGCGTCGGGCTCGACAGCCACCTGGGCGTTCTCCTCGCGCATGCGAGCGCCGGGCACCAGGCCAAGGAGGAGGCCCAACGGATGGGAGCCTTCCTCGGCGAGCCACGACCGGGGATCGGTGCGGCCATCGATGGGGCTCCGCAGTATCCGCATGGCGAAGCTCCATACCCCGCGGGTGGGCCCCAAGCCCAAGTGTGCCAGCTCTCTCAGCGCGGGCACCAGTGACACGTACGGCGCGATGGCACACAGATCGAGGTCGAGCTCGCGCGACCGTCGGCAGAGGCGGGTGGCCGTCTCAAGGCACTCGAAAGGACTAAGCTTCTCGTCATAGATCAGCGGGCTCGCGCAAAGCACATGACAACCGGTCCGCAATCCCGCCGCGATGTATCGAGAGCGGGTGGCGCCATCGGAGAGCACCACAACCCCGTCCGGCCTCAGCCGCTCGAGCATTCGCTGGGGCGAGTCGAAGGCGGGGACGGTCGGCTCGTGTTCCAGGTCCTCGGGGCTGACTCCGACGACCTCGGCGCCCTCCATGCCCAGGTACAAGGCATGCTGGGCGGTGGCGGATCGCGGACCGATAATGGCGATGCGAGGGCTCATACAGGTCTCCCCCTGGGCGCCGCTCGTTGAGGGGGTTTCCCGCTACACGCTTCGGGAACCTGCCGCAGGCCCGGCGCGAGCCCGGCCGAATACACGGTATGTGGGATGTGCGAAGGAGTGAACGGAATGCGCGGGATCGCTCTGGTGGCCACCTTGATGGTACTCGCTGCGGGGTGCCCGACCAGAACTACCGATGAGGCCACCGAGATCGCGCCCCTTGCTGCCGGTGATGACTTGGTCACCGTGGAGGAGGTGCAGGAGCATCTGGCCGCAGCCCAGGAGGCTTTCGACGGCGAGGATTACCCCAAGGCCGCCCAGGAGGCCGCTGCGGGCCTCGAGGGTGATCCCCATGACGCTAGGCTGCTCCGCATACACGGGATGGCCTCCCTACACCTCGGCAAGCCGGCCGAGGCCATCCCGAGCCTGGAGGCCGCTGCCGTCGCCGAGCCACGCGACCCGGACATCCAGCAGGCTTTGGCTGAGGCGTACGACGCCACGGGCGAGCCCGAGGCAGCGGCGCCCCACGCGGGTCTCGCCGCGGAGCTGTACGCCGATGATCCGTGGGCGCACTTCGCCCATGGCCTGCTGCTGAAGGAGATCGGCGAGTACGCTGAAGCGGCCAAAGCCCTGGGGCAAGCCGACGCCCTCATGCCCGACGACCCAGAGATCCTCCTAACCATGGCCGAAGCCTACTGCGAGGCAGGTGACCCCGAGGCCTGCGCGGTGAACGCAAGGGCGGCCCTGGATGCCATGGTGGTGTCGACGAGCGAGTCGGAGCCGCCCCACTACCCGGACGACCGGCTGGAGTCAGCGGCCAGGGCCAATGAGCTGCTGGCCATGAGCCACCTGGCGCGAGCCACCCCAGATGAGGAATCCGCCGACCGTGAGGTGGCCCGCCAGTACCTGGAGGAGATCCCCCTCTTGATCGAGGACGAGGACCTGGCCCGGGCCCACCAGATGCGAGCGTACCAGCAGGCGGGGTATGTGGAATCGGCAGTGTGGACCTTGGGGCAGATGGAAGCTGTACCCGAGCGCCCGTGGGCACAGATGGTCGCGGCGCGAACGTACCTGGACGCGGGCGAGAGCTTCGACGAGGCCCTGCAAGCCGCGGAGAAGGCCGTGGAGTTAGGCGGGGAGACGGCGGAGACCTTGAGCCTGCGGGGATGGGCCAACTTCAAGAACGAGAACTACGAGACGGCCGAGAAGGACCTACTGGCCGCCTTGGAGCTGGCTCGGACGAGCCGGCGCGAAGCCGAGCTTCACTACCGACTGGCCAAGACGTACGAGGCCTTGGGCAGCACGGCTCAGGCCGCGGAGCACCAAGAGAAGGCGGATCAGCTCGGGTATGGAGACTAGCCCTCAGGCGCGCAGCGTCTCCTCGTTCTCCGGCGGCTCCTCGATGGGGTCGAGGGTGCGGGGCGCCGGATCGGCGGGGCGGCCCTTGAGGGCGGCCAACTCGGTCTCCAGCTCATCGACCCGGGCCTGAAGGGCCTGGAAGTCGTCGCGGTCAACCCATCCCAGCAGATCGCCGTCGGCCTGGGCATTGAGCCTCGTCTCCAGCTCGATCTGCTTCTGCTTCATCTTGGCCATCTTCTTGAAGAAATCGAGGACCATCGAGAGCGCGCCCACCGCGAGCGGCACGCCGAACACCCAGAAGAAAACGTTGCTGAACAGATCATCCATGGAGTTGGGGCCTCCTGATCCGCCTGGACCCTATGACATGACGCGCCGAGGGCGCAACCGTCGCGCCTGTCTACGAGCGAGTCCGCTCCGAGAGCCATCGAGCGAGGACGCCGTAGAACTCCGTCCGCACCTGCCGCTCCATCCATGGGCTGTGCCCGCAGCAGTCCCACGCATGGTACTCCAGGTGGGGCATGACCTCCAAGAGGGAGTCCCGGATCATCTGCCCCGGGTGAGGATCATACTCGCCGTGGAGCATGAGCACCGGGCCGGTGATCGACCGGAAGGCCGTGGGATACACGCCCTCCTCCTGGAGTCGCACCATATCCGACCAGGTCTCCTCATGGGCCCGGGCATCGAAGCGTACCGGCTCGTCGTCCTCCGCTTCGGGCTCGATGGGATCGTAATCGTATACCGAGCGCGTCAGCGTCAACATCTCCTCCAGAGCATCGGTGGCCTCCTCCCCCCTCGCGGCGATGTCGGCCAGGGCCTTGGCGATGCCCTCGCCCTGCCGCTCCTGGATGGTCTGCCTCATGCGCTCGCGAGCGCGGGGGTCGAAGGTCCCGCATCCCACCAAGACAAGGGGGCCGGCCATGTCGGGATGGGCCGCGGCGAAGGCCAGGGCGAGCATGGCACCCCAGGACTCGCCCACGATCGCCGGACGCTCGGAGCGACACCGGTCGGCGATGATGTAGGCTAGGTCGCTCACATGGCGCGCAACGGTGAGCGGCTCATCGCCGCTTCCGCGCTGGAGCGGCTCGAGTACCCGAAACTGGTCCGCCAGGGCGCGGGCGATGGGGGCAGCATTGCCTACGGCGGCGGGCCCGCCATGAAGCACCACCACCTCCGGCCGCTCCGGATCGCCATAGTCCCGGCATTCGATGGGCTCCAGGCCCCAGAAGGCGCTGCCCATGGTCATGCCAGCTCGACCGCGACATCGGTCACGGCGCCGCGCTCCACGACGGCCTGGGTCTGCCCCTGGGCCAGGATCTGGCCATCCTCGCCGACGGCGGAGACCACCACGACGACGGGACCGGACGGCACGGATACGAGGGCCTCGATGGCGCCCCCGGTCCACGCCAGATCCTCGGTGGTAGTGTCCTCGCCGGCGGTGGCCTGGACCTGGATCGTGGCGGTGCCTTCGGGGATTATCGATTCCTCGACCTGCACCCGGGCCTGAGACACGGCCATCTCGACGGTCAGGGTGCCGTTCCCGCCGGGGGCCCCCACGGTCACGGGCTCCACGTACACACCGGCGGCGAGACCCTGACGGCTGATCTCCACATCCACTAGGGCGGGCACGCTGCCCGAGGAGGGGGTCGCGGTGAGCCATTCGGGAGCGCCGTCGATGGACCATAGGAGCGGTACGCCGGGCTCGGGCGCACCGTCCCAGAGGGACACGGTATGGGCCGTCTCGGTATCGCCATAGGCGAGGTATGCGGGCTCGATGACGATGCGGCGGGCCTGGCGGTCGATGGCGAGGGACACGCTGCCCGTGAGGCCGCCGCTGGTGCAGAGTATCGTCGCCGTGCCCACCGAGGCGCCGCCGACGACGCCCTCGGCCGTCACGGGCGCCACGCTCGCATCGGTGCTCCGCCAGACGAAGCTGGAGTCGGGGATGGGCGCCCCCGCGGAATCCAGGGCACGGGCCGTTAGCTTCGCGGAAGAGCCTTGGGCGATCACCGTCGATGGGGCGGTGATCTCGATCTCATGGGGGCCGTCGCCTGTCACGGGGTTCACGGTGATCGTGGCCTCGCCATCGGCGCCTCCGGCACTGGCCACGATGGTCGCCGTGCCCACGCGCCGAGCGGTCACCACCCCGTTCACGTCCACCGTGGCGACGGCGGTGTTCTCCGACCGCCACGTGAAGTCGGTGTAGGCGGGGTATGGCTGAGACGCGGGATCCAGGGCATTGGCGGTGAGCCACAGGGCGCCGCCGACGGGAACCTGGAAGGCGCCCGTGGTCGAGGCGACCCCCACCCGCCGGACGAAGCCCGCAGGCGGGGTGAGACCCTCGGTGATCACGCCCGAAGCGATGATGAGGCCCTCGGTAGCCTCCAGCCCGCCCCTGGATCGGGCGGTGATGGAGGGATTGCCCGTGGCCACGCCGCTGAAGGCGTAGCTGCCGTCGCTGCCCGCCAGCGCCGTCTCGCCGCTGCCGAGCTGCACTAGCGCGCCCGCCACAGGATTCACCTCCGAAGCCTCGGCGGCGATGATGAGCTGAGGGAGGGCCGCGGTTCGGGGCGTGCCCACGAAGCCGCGGCATGCGCCCCAATCCCTGGGCAGCTGGCCCGTGCCGCTGGCGATGCGTCCCGCGGGCACATTGACCGTCTCGGTGGATGTTCCGGTATCGGCGACCATGGTCAGCACCCGAATGCCTGCGGGCACCTGGCCGATGTGGAAGAAGCCTTGGGCGTCGGTCCTGGCGGTCTGGCCGGTCTCCACCGACAGGGCAGCGTCCTCGATGGGGCGACGCCCCGTGAGGGCACCGGCCGACAGCTCGGGCCGGCCATCCAGAAGGCCCTCGTATACGTACCCGTTGAGGGCCCCCTCCCTGGCATCACCGGAGGAGCCGGGCGCGACGGTGCCCGAGGTGATCTTCTCGCTCTCCACCTGCACCGTTACCTTGGTAGCCGTGACGCCGGGCGCGGTGATGGTCAGGGTGTGCTCACCTCGGGGGACACCCGTGATCCAATAGGCGCCCGATTCGTTGGTGAACCCGACTTGGCCCGTGTCGGCCCGGACGGTGGCATTGGGCAGGGCGCCTCCGGTAGGGAGCTCCACACCGATGTCGGCCCGGCTGGCCGAGGCCGAGACGTAACCGTTCAGCGCCCCGGCGCCGGCGAGCAGACCGGTGACGGGGTCATCGTCGCCGTTGCCCGGGGGTGGGGTGGCGCCGCCGCCGGCACAGCTCGCCATGAGCAGGGCGGCCACGGGGATGACGGCCGCCGCGTGGATCCATCGCATCGCTCTCGTCCCTTCGGGTGCCGCACTCGCCCTTTCCGACGGTCGGCGTGGGGCCGGGTTTCGGTCGTGACGGGCTCATTCGAGCACGAAGATGAAGCTCGCCGCGAACAATGCGGCGATCACGTACATCATGGGGTGGATCTTCCGGGCATTACCCGCCAGCACTCCGATCACCACATAGGAGATGACGCCATAGCCGATGCCGTGGCTGATGGAGTAGGTGAGGGGCATGGTCACCAGGGTGATGAAGGCGGGGATGGCGATGGTCACATCGGTCCATTCCATGCTCTTCAGGCCCCGTAGCATTAGGAAGCCGACGAAGATCAGGGCCGGCGCCGTCGCCTCGGGAGGGACGAGTCCGAAGAGGGGCGCCAGGATGATGGACAGCAGGAACAGCAGTCCGGTCACCACGGGCATCAAGCCCGTCCGCCCCCCCTCACCCACGCCCGACGCGGACTCCACATACGATGTTACCGAGCTGGCCCCACAGAAGCCGCCGATGACGGCCCCCAGGGCATCCACGGCGAGGATCCGGGTGCCGCCCTCGACCCGGCCCTCTTCGTCGGTTAGCCTGGCCTGCTCGCCGATGGCCGTCATGGTACCGAGGGTGTCGAAGAAGTCGACGACGATGAAGCCCAGCAGCAGAGGCAGCAGCTTCAGGTCCAGGGCGCCCAGCACGTCCGCTCGGCCCACGGCCGACAGGTCGGGCATACCTAGCTCCAGGCTCCGGAGCGGCGAGGAGAGGTCGCCGAGGATCAGGTCGCGGGCGATGTCCAAGGCCGTGACGGCCACGATCCCGATCAGGATCGCCCCGCGTATCCTGCGGTGGTGCAGCACCGTCATGGTGACGAGGCCCACGACGACCAGGAGCACGCCCCAGGTATGGACGGGGCCGGCCTGCACCGGCGGCGGCACGGGCACGATCCTGAGGGGATCGGGGGCATCGGCCACGAGCTGGGCACTGGCCTTGGGGATGGTGATGATGCGGGCGCCGACGAGGCCGAGGGTGGCCAGGAAGAGCCCCAGTCCGCCGGCGATGGCCCGCTTCAAGTCCATGGGGATGGCCCGGAACACCCATCCCCGCACGCCGACGAGCACCAGCACCAGCACGATGGCGCCATCGAGTACCACCAGGCCCATGGCGGTCTGCCACGGAACGCCTTGGCCGGCGATGACGGTGAAGGCCAGGAAGGCGTTCAGGCCCATGCCCGATGCCAGCGCTAGAGGGAAGTTGCTGACCAGCCCCATGAGGATGCAGACCAGGCCCGCGGCGAGGGCGGTTCCCGCTGCCGCTGCCGCGGGCGGAACGCCGGGCCCGTCGGGGGTTCCTAAGGAAAGGATGATGGGGTTGACGAACAGGATATACGCCATGGTGAGGAACGTGGTGATGCCCGCTCGGATCTCCGTGCGGGCACTCGTCCTGCGCTCCTCGAAACGGAAGAAACGCGCAATGGCGGCCGACATGACTCGCTCCCTGCTTGCCGGTGATCCCCCGGCCGTGGCCGGGGCCGGGGAGTGAGTTCAGCCGCGCCCAGGGCCCATCCTGCCGGTCGCGGCTCATCATCGAGGAGGACGATCCCTTGCGAGCACTGGTGCGCACTCTACTACCCCTGCTGACACTGGCCTTGCTGGCGGGCGCCTTGGGCTGCGCCGGCGGCGCCGGCTAGGGGGGCGAGGGAGGCGACGGCGCGGGCGGCGGCGACGAGCCCGGCGATGGCGGCGCGCCCCCTACCCAGCCCGTGACCGGGACCGCTGCCCGCTATACCTACCAGCTCGATGGTGGGTCGAGCGACCTCAGGCTATGGACCACGCCGCCCCACTCGAAGGTGTTCCCCGAGACCACCCGCAGCCCACTGCCCGACGCCACCGATCAGGAGCTTCGCATCTACGCGGCCCGGTACGAGTACGAGCCCGTGCAGGTCATCGTGTGGTCGGCCGCCGCTGGGAACGCCACCGTCGCCCTGCCGTCCTTCGGCATCGGTGAGACGGTCTCGCTGCACTCGGTGGAATACGTGAATGTCACCACCCCGACGGACAGCGGGGGCGAGACCGGCCTGTGGCCCGACCCCCTATTGCCTCGGCAGCCGGGTGAAGCCATACCTGTCAGTGCCGGGCGCAATAAGCCCCTGTGGATCACCGTCTATGTCCCGCCTAGCGCGGCGGCGGGCGACTACGAGGGCACACTCACCATCACGGCGCCGGACGGGTCGCGGCAAGTCCCCGTGTCGCTCCATGTGTTCGACTTCACCTTGCCCGCGGAGATCGGTTTGAAGTCCCAGATGAACGTCTCCCACCAGGCCCTGGGTGGTGGCGCTTCGCTGGAGCGGGTCGAAGAGATCAAGAGCTTCTTCCACGCCCACCGGCTCACCCCCAAGAGCGTGGCATGGCCCGCGGGGCTGAACTACAACGGCGGGATCACCTACGACTGCGTTAGCCAGTCCTTCGACGATACCGACGGTGGGGCGTACAGCTTCTCCCAGCTAGGGCCCAAGTACGTGGATGGTCAGGGCTGGAACGGCGTCGGCTTCCCCAGCTTCATGGCCTTCCAGTTCGTCAGCAACTCCACACCGAGGCCGTCGGAGTTCTGCGGGACCGCAATCGGCGCCGACCCCTACGGCACCGCCGCCTACAACACCCGTTGGCAGGGCATGCTGTCGGCACTCGATGCCTATCTGGTTGAGCACGGCTATGAGGACAAGGCCTACCACTACCTCATGAACGAGCCCCAGGACCAGGACGACTACGACCTGGCGGCCTTCCTGGCGAGTATGAGCAAGGCCGTGGCGCCCAATCTCAGGCTGGCGATCTCCGAGGAGCCCAAGGCCGAGATCTTCGACAATGACCGCTTCCCCGGAGCGAGCTTCGATGTCTGGATCGCCAACATCCCCGCCTACGACCAAGCCCGGGCCACGGCCCTGGAGCGGCAATCGGAGCACGGTGAGGAGGTCTGGTGGTACTCCCTGCCCCACGACGCCCCGCCATACTTCAACCCCACCACCATCGACCACATCGGCCTGGAGTCCCGCCTGTTGGGCTTGGCCGCCTTCGCCCTGAGGGCCGATGGGTACGCCTACTACAGCCTCACGGGCTGGGGCGATCCATGGGACTACCCCAACCCCGGGAACGGCAATGGCGACGGCTTCCTGCTGTACCCCGAGCCCGGCACCACCGAGTCGCCCACCCGGTTCATCCCGTCCATCCGGCTGGAGCTACTCCGTGAGGCCTTCGAGGACTACGAGTATCTTCTGCTGGCCAACGGCGGCACGCCCGCGGCGGGGAGCGCGGCGGTGGCGGATCCCACGGCCCAATCGGCGGTATCGAGCCTGACGAGCTGGACCCGCGACGCCGAGGGCGTATCGGAGCTGAGGATGCAGCTCGGGCGGTACGTCGCCGGCGAGCGCTCCGATCTCCCCGTACTCGTGCCCGACGCGCCGGCCCGGGAGCGGGGCGCGTACTACATCAACTTCCAAGACCCCGCCGGGGAGCCGACGAGCGATCCCTTGGTCGTCGATGGCAACGAGTACCTGAAGATCGGCTGGGAGGCCTGGAGCGATGCCGCCGGCTATGGCTGGTTCGGCGAGAACATCGGCACCGACCGGGTGAAGACCCAGTGGCTGGAGAACCTGCCCGTAGTCGACCCACGGCAGCGCTCGATCATCTACGACGACTGGGGCCGGAAGACGGTCTTCGAGTTCGCTCTGGAGAGTGGGGCGTACGATGTGACCGTCTCCTGCGGCTGGGCCAACCGGGGCAGCTACCAGCACCAGCGGGTCATCGCCGAGGGCGTGGCCGTCATCGAGCCCGGCGATACGACCACCGTCAACGACCGCTTCTACATCGTGGATACCGAGCGCGTGGAGCTGACCGACGGCAAGCTCACGTTGGAGGTGGGCGGCGTGGTGGCCGATGGCGACTACCGCTACACGATGCTCAACTACGTCGACATCGTGCCTGCGGAGTAGGTCGCGCCTATCGCATCGGCTCCCCAGGCGGATCGTACGGCTCCAGGACCTTCATGCCATGTAGTTGGGCGAATGTCCGGAAGTCGCCTGCGAAGTCGCCGCAGAACAGCAGGTTGTGGTGACCTCGAACGGCGCAGCAGTCCTCGCGGTCCGTCAGGCGGACGGACACATTGGTGGTGCATCCCCCCGCGGGAGGCATGGCCTGGGATTCCACGACCTCGCCCGCGTACACATCCAGTGCCGGCTCCTCGCCGGGGTAGTAGCGGACCATGGTCACGGGATCACCCGGTTGCCAGAAGACCTGGATGGCGCAGCTTCCCTCGTTGGTGTGGGCGAACCGCCGCATGAGGTACGGCAAGGGCTCCTCTTCGGGCCCGTGCAGCTTCGTGGGACAGGTGCAGTGGGAGGCGTAGTAGGTGTTCCGCTCCGTGTCGTAGCATGGGTTGTGCTGGAAGCCGCCCCGGCCCGTGATGCGCTGGCCGAGGAGCTGTGTGTACATGGCCGGAAAGTCGTTCTCACACGCCGCGGGCACCAGGGTGCTGTTGAGGGCCGAGAAGCTCATGCAGGGCTTGAGCATGCCCCGGCGCAGGCAGTTCATGGTGAGCCCGTGGGCTTGCTCCTCGGCCAGGAGCTGCCGGAGGGCGAGGTGCGCCTTGGCCGCGCTCCGAAGCGACTGGCCCGTGATGCCCCGTACCTCGCTGGCATTCTCGATATAGGAATCTACGAACCGCCGTGCCTCGCCATCGAACCGGGCCTTGCGGAACCGGTCGGCGTAGTAGGCGAAGGGGAGCACCTTGACCGTGGTTCCCCAGAAGCCCTCTACGCCCACCCGGGGCTCATCGGCCTCGGTGATGCTCAGAAGTCTGGCCGATGCCATGGCCTTCCGGGCGCCGACCATACGGAGCCCTCGGATGGCGGGCCCGAGGACATCCTTGGACTGCACGAAGTACACGCCCGGCCGCCGGTAGTGGGCGATGGGTCCGTGCTTGACGCCGATGGGGATGCAGAAGATGACGGGCAGGCCTAGCTTCTCGGCCGCCTCGATCAGGCGGTCGGCCACCCCCAGGCTTCCGTTGTAGAACATGAACATGAGGAGGGCGTCGGGCGGATCGTCTCCCAGCTCGGCGATCAGGGCCGCGGCCTGCTCGGCGCTCCCGATGGAGGCTGGGTCCGTGATTAGGTTCACGCCGCAGCCGGAGGCCGCATCGGCGAGGGCTTGCGTGAACTCGACCTGCCGCCCCTCGGCATCGAACTCATTGCCGGGCCAGCTCCACCAGCCATCGGGGTTCGCGGCGAAGTGATCCGATGGGGGATACAAGAAGCTCGCCCGTACCCGGGCCGGCGGGAAGGCCGGTGGCTCGGGCGCGGCGATGGCGCGATCCAGTCCCGCGATGAGCGCTCCGGAGACCCCGCCCAAGGCGGTCAGGAAGCTCCGACGGTCCAGGGGTAGCGGGCGGCACGGCTGGGTCCGGCTCCTCAAGATGACTCCTCCTCACACGGTAACCAGGTTGTTCCAGTCCCGCGGCCCGTGTCCTCCGCTATCGGGCGCAGGGACGCCGGAAGGACGCAGCGAACCGAGGCGCGGGAACCGGCCGGCGGCACCGAACGAAAGCCCTCGCTAGCCCTGTGGCAGAGATGGAGAGTGGCATTGGGGAGTCGAGGAGCGGTAGCGCTATCGCTGGGGCTGGTGATCGTCGCTGGCCCGTGGCAGCCAGCCCGATCCGATGAGGGGATCGTCGTGACCGAGGCGAGTACGCTCCATGCCACCGACTACGGCCTGGTCGCCGATGGCGTTACCGACGACGGGGCGGCGATCGCGGCCATGCTGGCGGCCGCTAGCCAGGCGACGGGCCCCATCGTCCTGCGCTTCCCCGAGGACGCCACCATTCGCGTGCTCACGGCACACGAGCGATACGTCTTCCGCCTCGATGGTGTAGAGAGCTGGACGATCGATGGCGGGGGATCGACTTTCCTGCTCGATCCTCACATCCGGTTCGCCCGGGTGCAGCGGTGCCGTAGCGTGGCCATCCGGGACCTGGACATCGACTTCGACCCCCTCCCCTTCGCCGACGGCACCATCACCGCCGTGGATGAAGCGGCCCGGCACTTGGAGGTCCGCTTGGATGATCCCACGGCCCCCGCGCCGAGCGGCGGCCCCACGGGCGAGGATGGGGAACAGGCCTTCTTCGCCATGGTCTGGCACGAATCCGAGCACGGCACCACCAGCACCCATTGCTGGACCGAGTTGATGGAGCCGGCGGGCGAGCCCGGCCGGGTGCTTCTCCATGCCGCTGAGAGCTTCAATGGCTACCCAGACATTGAGTTGGGCCGAACCCGCATCAGCTTGCCCGTCCCCGGCATCGCCCATCGGTACGGTCCAGGGCCTTGCCTGGAGCTTCAGGACAACAACGGCCTGAAGCTGAGCGATGTCGAGATATGGTCCGCCCCGTGGTTCGCCTGCAACGTCTCACGCAACATGGGCGACGTTACCTTCACCCGCGTCCATATCCGGCCCAAGCCGGGGTCCAAGCGGCTCATGTCGACCTGGCGAGACGGGTTCCATGTGAAGGGGAACCGTGGCCGCCTGCTCTGGGAGGATTGCATTCTGGAGGGCATGAACGACGATGCCTTCAACATCTCCACCCACAGTAGCACCGTGGACGAGGTGAGCGGCTCCACCGTGCGCGTCCATCAGCGGTTTCCGCTGCTCCCGATCCCTTGGGAGCCGGGCGGCACCTTCCGTGCCGTGGACCACGCCTCCGGCCGGCTACTGGGGGAGGCAACCGTCGTCGCTGCCGAGGCTGGCCCCAAGCCGCCACCCATCCAGGGCAAGCCTGCCGCTCCGGCCTACACCCTCACCCTGGACGAACCCATCGACGATCTGGAGCCGGGGGCCATGGCGTGGGATCCGACCTGGTGCAATCCCGATACCACGCTGCGACGATGCACCATCCGGATGAGCTGCCGGCTGCAGTCGCCGGTCACCGTCGAGGCGTGCGATGTGACGGCGCTGCTGTGGTTCTATGCAGAGCCCATCGAGGGCGGCTACCCCCATCAGGTTAGTGTCCGCGACTGCGTGTTTCGCCCGGGCCGGGGCAATCCGGTCCACGCCGTGATCTTCTCCGGAGGGACGTACCCTGACGCCGAGATGCCCGACCCCGGCGCACCGCCCCGCGCGCTTCGAGACGTGTGGGTTGAGGGCAGCAGCTTCTACGGCGGCCTGCGGATCGAAGGCGTGCAAGACCTGCACCTGATCGGCAACCGCTTCCTGGATCCCGACGCGTCGGTCGTGTTGCGGGGGTGCGTCGACGCCGTTGTCGAAGACAACACCGGCCCCGACGGCGTGCCGGTGGAGTTGGGGGTGACGCGCGAGTGAGCCCGGTCGGCGGCATCACGATCGACGACGTTCGAGCCGCCCACCAGCGGATCGCCGACAAGGTGATCCGCACCCCGCTGCTGCTGAGCCCCGGGCTCAGCGAGGCCACGGGCGCCGAGGTCCACCTGAAATGTGAGAACCTCCAGTACGTGGGTGCCTTCAAGGCCCGGGGGGCCACCAATGCGGTGTTCTCACTGAGCGAAGCCGAAGCCGGCGCGGGCGTATGCACCCATTCCTCGGGCAACCATGCCGCGGCGCTCGCTCGGGCGGCCCGGCTTCGCGGCATCGCGGCTCATATCGTCATGCCGCGCAACAGCAGCGCCCTGAAGCTCGACGCGGTGCGGGCCCTGGGTGTCGAGCCCATCCTGTGCGAGCCCACGGCGGAGGCCCGCCAGGCCAAGGCCGATGAGGTGGTGGCGTCGACGGGCGCAACCTTCATCCATCCCTACAACGACCCGCGGATCATCGCCGGCCAGGGTACGGTGGGTCTGGAGATCGATGAGCAGGCGCCGGAGCTGGATGCGGTGATCGTGCCGGTGGGCGGGGGCGGCCTGCTCTCAGGATGCCTGCTGGCTCTGGGGGCCCGGCGCCCTGGGCTGCCCATCTACGGGGCCGA
>WJIW01000595.1 GCA_014730065.1 Armatimonadia bacterium
AGCCCCTGCGTAGGAGTCTGGCCGTGCAGGGGCAGAGCCCCTGCGCAGGAGTCTGGTCGTGCAGGGGCAGAGCCCCTGCGCAGGAGTCTGGTCGTGCAGGGGCAGAGCCCCTGCGTTGGCTATCGCTGGGCGCGGAGGGTGGTGCCTAGTCTTCGCATGACTTCATCGATCAGGGCGTCGACGATGGCTCCGCCTCGGTCGCTTGGGGCTTGGAACTCGACCACATATCGTCGCGCGCCGCCGCTTTGGGCGGATTGGCTGACCGCCAGGGGTGCGACGTTCTCGGCGCCTCTCGGATCGCCGCCGATCACTTGCTGGATCCGCCGCTCCAGAGCTGGCTCCCGGCTATCCTGGCGCTCGTCCATTTGCAGCCGTGAGGCTCGGGCGAGGGCGCGCTCGGCGCCGGCGTATTGGCCCATCTGCCGGAGGATCCCCGCCTCCGCCTCCAGCGCCCGCACCCGCGCCCACAGCAGCCGCTGCACGTCCGAGGCCGGTGCGCGCATCGATTCGAGCAGGTCCATCCGAGCCGCCAGGGCGTCCTGCCAGTCTCGGATCCCGCTGACGGCATCCTCGTAGGGTGCGCGCCGGATCTCCTGGCCCAGTAGCGCGATCCGGTCCTGGAGCCACGAGATGCTCCTCAGTGCCTTCAGAACCGTCTCCTCCAGGCCCATGGCCGAGCCCCAGCGGGCGATCTCCCGCTGGACCCCGATCTCCCGCTCCATGTGCCCGATGGCGTGCTGCTGAGTCTGGGCTGCCGTAGTCGCGGTTGCTCCACCTCGTCGCTGGTAGCTGGCCCTTGATTCGGCGATGATCCGCTGATGCCGCTCCATGCGCGCCTGGGAGCGGAGCATATCCATGTAGAGCCGGGCTTGCTGCCTCGCCCACCGCCGCCACTCGGCGGCCGAGGCGCCGGCATAGGTTCGGTAGGAGTGTCCGCTGGCACCTGATGGCATGTGGGCCTCCTTGGATGATCACAAGCGTATGTTTGCATGCATCATCCATATAGGCCGGAAATGGCCAAAGAGGAGCCCGCTGGCGTGACCCACCCCTCTAGACTCTACGCTGGCGGGGGCGAGGAGGGGGGCGTCGTGGGTGGTGCGGCTCTATCCGCTCCTGACCTCCATCCACACCCTCCAGCCCGCCACAGCCGCAGCCAGCAAGCTGAGGATCAGCGTGGCCACCACCACCAGATCCAGATACTGCATCGCACTCAGTAAGTCGGGCGGTACGTCGAGCCAGTACGCCCCAGCCTCGAAGGCACTCACGTTGCAGTCCACGCGGAAGCGCACAAGGGCCACAAGCGCAATCAATGCCGACACCGCGGCCCCAGCGCAGACTAGCCCATGGGTCCACAGTGAGCGCATCATGGCTCCCTCGTCCACTGGAAGTACGTGACGTAGTCCCCGCCTTCTGGATCGCGGTACACGAACATCCGCCACCGATCCACCGTGCCGTAGCAGAAGTCGCTCCACTCCACCGCCGTGCGCCGGTCCTCGGCGGCAAGCCCGAGAGCTTCCGGGTCGGTCAGGCGTGGACCGTCGCCCTGGTCAAGCACGCTGACGGCCGGGTCCTCCTCAACGCCCAGCGGATGGCCCCACGAGAGACTCGGCTTCTCCGCCGACCGCACGATCGCAAGCAGGTACATGTCCATCAGCGCGAGACCGTGGTAGCTCTCCAGCAGCTCCGCCTCCGGCCCCATCCAGACTCCCATGCGTCGCTCGACGCCCACGAGCTCCTCCACGTGCACCGGGCCCGCGCGCTCGGGCGCCCCGGCGAGCCATCCGCACAGCGCTGCTGAGCATACGGCCGCAGCCAATAGGCCCAGCTCCACTAGCCAGAGCAGGCGGGGCATCAGCATCTCAGCCTCGCGGACCGTCGTCCTCGTTCCTGTGGTCGTTCCCTCACACGGCTCCCGACCGGGAGCGTCATGCCTACCCTCAAGTGAACTGGGACGCCATCGCCGCCTCGGCAAGGGATTCGCCCTCGAGGAGGGTATCGATGGACTCGCGCAGCTCATCCGCGGGATCGGCACCGTAGGTCGTGGTGACCTGCTCAACCGTTCCATCCTCGCCGATGATCACGGTGTAAGGCATGTCCTGGCGCTCGTAGAGGGTCCCGACCACGGCGCCGTTATCGAGCGCGACGGGGACGTTCAGGTCCGCCGACTCCAGGAGCGCCCGGACGACTTCCTCGGACTCGCTCTGGTTCACGGCCAGGTAGACGACGCCCTGGTCGGCGTACTCCTCGGCCACCTGTCCGTGGGCCTTCAGCACCTTGCCCACGTCGTCAGCCCAGGTGGTGAAGAAGTCCAGCACCACGATCTGCCCTTCGTGCTCCGTGAGCTGGAACCGCTCTCCATCCAGAACGGGCAGGGCGAAGTTGGGCGCGTCCTCACCCAGCAGCTCCGACATGCCCATCTCCTGCTGGAGGGCTGAGCTGAAAAGATCCCCCAGGCCGTCGTCCAGGCCGTCTTCGCTCTCCTCCGCGCCCTCGGGCGGCACGAAGCTGAAGGTGCCTTCGGGCAATTCGGGGTTCATCTCCCAGTCGCTGAACTCGTACACCTGGGCCATGTCCGAGGTGGGGTAATCCGTCTGCTCGTACTTCGTGACCGCCTCGAGTCTGCGAAGCACGGGCCACTCTCCGGCGTCGATGGCAAGGCTAAGCTCGCTGGTAACGCCCCACGCCTGACCCATGCTGATGACCATCATCACCTCGTGACACTCGTGGCCGTCTATCTCCACGGTGCCTTGGTACTCGTACGAGGTATCGCCCATCCCGGCGTAGTTAGCATAGTCATCGCCCAGCTCCCCCAGCGCCATCTGCAGCCCGCTGATGAGGTGACCCATGCCCATCATCGCCTGGTACCCTCCGACCTCCAGCACCTTCATCGTCAGGGTCGTCAGGGTCTTTGGCGAACGCGTCTTGGTGTAGAGTTCCTCGTTGTCATCGTAGACGACCATGTCCTCACCATCGGAGACCACGGACGGAACGCCGTCGGAGTCTTCCTGCTCCAGGCGGAACAGGTTCGGCTGCGCCATCGTCACCGTGCCCGACGAGTTGTTCATACCCCACAGGCCACCACCCTCGGCGAACTCGCCCCAACCGGAGGCGGCCTCGTCTGCCTCGTCGGAGGCGTCCGATGCCGCATCATCCGATGTGTCCGCGCCTCCCATGCGCGTGCTCATGGAGATGGTCACCCGGAAGGTCTCCATCTGACCCATAGCCCTGGCGACCACCTTGAACGGATCCTCCTCCAGGTCCTCGGGTGTTACGGGACCGGGGCCATCCTCGGGCAAGGGCGCCGGCTCGATCGCGGGGGAGAGACTGATTCGCTCCTCCTCCGCCGCCTCGCCATCCTCGCTCGCGGTGGTCTCCTCGGTCCCCGTAGCATCGCCATCCCCCGATGCCGACTCCTTGTTACACGACACGGTCACCATCGTCAGCGTGAGTAGCCCCACACACAGTAGGGCCACCCATAGGGCAATCCCTCGACGCTTCATGATCCACGCACCCTCTCGGTGGCTTTGCATGTCCTTCGCTCACACAGCCCACGCCTGGACAACGGGTCAGGGCCGTGGCTGGGACACGCCCGCAAGCCACGACTCTCCTCGTGAGCTTAGGAGGGATGTCGCACGGGCGATGTTACAGTGTGCTCCGTTGGGATGAGAGGACCGCTTCGGCGCCGGCACGACCCTAGTGCTCATGCTCCTCGGTCGTCGGCGCCTCATCGGCCATCTGCAGGATCCGGGTGCTATTGAGTACGGCGGCCACCGTCACGCCCACGTCGGCCCATACCGCGGCCCACATCGAGGCCATGCCCGCCGCCCCGAGCACCATCACCGCCGCCTTGATGCCCAGGGCCATCACGATGTTCTGCCAGATGATCCTCCGCGTGTTACGTGAGACCGCCACCGCGGCGGGCACCCGGCCGACGGCATCGGCGGTCACGACAACGTCCGCCGCCTCGATGGCCGCGTCCGATCCCAGCCCTCCCATGGCGATGCCCACATCGGCCCGGGCCAGCACCGGCGCGTCATTGACCCCGTCGCCCACGAAGGCGATGCGCCGCCGGCTTCCCTGCGCGTCGCGCTCGGCGATAAGCTGCTCCATGGCGTCGATCTTGCCTTGGGGTAGCAAGCCAGCCTGATGGAAATCCAGCCCCAGCTCCTCGGCGACCCGATCGGCCGTCGGGGCCACGTCCCCCGTGAGCATGCCGATCCGCCGAACGCCGGACCGCCGGAGCGCCTCCACCGATGCCCTTGCGTCGGCCCGGATCTCGTCGCCCACCCGGATGCGTCCCACGTGCTCCCCATCCACGATAACGTGGACCGCCGTCTCGCCTTCATCGCATGGGTGATGGTCCACGCCCAGGCTGTGCAGGTACCGGTGGCTGCACGCCACGACCCGCCGACCCTCCACCGTGGCCTGCACGCCGTTCCCAGGTATCTCTTCGTACTCGGTTACCGCGGGCTCCTGGATCCGGCCGCCCTGCCCCCTGAACGCCTCCAGGATGGACTGGGCGATGGGGTGGCTCGAGTGGACCTCGGCATGGGCCGCCAGGGACAGCACCTCATCCTCCGATAGGCCCGGCTTCGCGTCGATCCCTTGCACCTTGAAGACGCCCCGGGTGAGAGTACCCGTCTTGTCGAACACCACGGTATCCGCTTCGGCCAGGGCATCGAGGAAACTCGCGCCCTTCACCAATATGCCCTGCCGCGACGCGCCACCAATCCCACCGAAGTAGCCCAGCGGAATGCTCAGCATGAGGGCACAGGGGCATGAGATGACCAGCAGCACCAGCCCCCGGTGGATCCACTCCTGGAAGCTCGCGTCGGGCAGCACAAGCGGCGGCACCACCGCCACCAGCACCGTGAGCCCCACGACAACGGGCGTGTAGTAGCTGGCGAATCTGGTGATGAACCGCTCCGTGGGCGCCTTCCGCGCCGATGCGTTCTCCACCAGGTCGAGGATCCGAGCCGCCGACGACTCCCCCGCCGGCCGCAGCACCTCCACCTCCAGCAGTCCGCCCTGGTTGATGGCGCCGCTGAAGACCTCGTCGCCCTCCTGTACCGACCGGGGAACCGACTCGCCCGTGAGCATCGAGGTGTCGATGAAGGACGCACCTTCGACGACCCGGCCGTCGAGCGGCACACGCTCACCCGGCCGAACCACCACCACCTGGCCCACCTCGACCGACTCAGGGGATACGCTCACGATCTCGCCTTCCTGGCGCACGTTCGCCGCGTCGGGCCGGATCGCCAGCAGCGACCCCACCGAGCGCCGGGCCCTGCCGACGGCGATCTCCTGGAGGAACTCGCCCACCCGGTAGAAGAGCATCACCCCAACCGCCTCGGGCCACTCGCCGATGGCGAAGGCGCCGCCCGTGGCCACGGTCATCAGGAACGCCTCGTCGAAGGGCCGCCCCTTGAGCAGGTTGCGGACCGCCCGGACGACCACGCGCCCACCCACGAGCACGTAGGCCACCCCGAACACGCCCACCTCGAGAAGCTGGCGGCCCTCCGCTTCCCACTGGGGCCAGTACCACATGCCCACGGCCAGAAGGGCCGAAGCCGCCAGGAGGTTGGCCACTTGTAGCCAGTCCGGCGAGGCCTCCGGCGCCTGCTCACCCACCGGAGTCTCGGGCGCCTCCGACGCTGTCACGCCCGAAGCCAGCTCCGGCACACGAGCTGCCACCCGGCATGGCTCATCGGCCTCCAGGTGCATCATGCCCGTCCCGAAGTTCACCGAGCACGACTGGACCCCCGCCAGCGTCTGGATCGAGCGCTCCAGATCGGCGGCGCAGTGGGCGCAGTCGAGGTTATGCAACCGGTACCGCTTCAACTGGGTCCGTCTCCTGTGGTGGATCTAACGCGGAATCCGGCGGACGCTGACCAGGTCCTGGATGGCTTCGAGCCGGCTGATGAGCGTCGAGAGCTGGGCGGCGCTGCCCACCTCCACGGTCATGTGCATGATCGCCCGGCCCGCCTGCCGTGAGGTGATCGAGATGTCCGTGATGTTCAGGTCCAGGTCGGTCAGCAGCTCGGTGATGTCCCGGAGCATGCCCACCCGATCCCCGGCGATGACTTCCAGCCGGGCCGGATGGGTCGCCCCCTCGGGAACCACCCATTCGCACGAGACCATTCGCGAGCCGTCCTTGGCCATCAGGTTCCGCAGATTGTGGCAGTCGGGACGGTGTACTTTCAGTCCCCTACCACGAGTAATGTACCCGATGATGGGGTCACCGGGTAGGGGCTCACAACAGCGGGCGAGGGTGAAGGCCACCCCATCGATGCCCGCGGCGGTGATGTCGTATTCCCCGGGCGAGCGACCCCCGCGTCGCTTGACGAGCTGCAGCTCGCCAAGGGAGCGGATCCGCTCCTCCGTCTCCATGGCACGGAGCCGCAGGATCACCGTCTGGGCATTCAGGTCCCGAGACCCAATGTGGGCCAGCATCGTGTCCAGCGACTGGTAATTCAGGCTCTCGGCCACCTCCAGCAGCCGCTCATCGGACACGCTGGGCTCGTCGCCCTCCCGGCTCAGCTCCCGCTCGAGTAGCGCCCGGCCCGCCTTCACGTGCTCCTCGAAGCTCAGCTTGCGGAAGAAGCTCCGGATCTTGGCCCTGGCGTGGCTGGTCTGCACGAAGGACAGCCAGTCCCGGCTCGGCTGACTCCCCCGGCGCCGCACGATCTCGCAGATGTCCCCATTGCGTAGCTCATAGGTGAGGGGCACTTGCTTCCCGTTCGCCTTGGCCCCTACGCACTCGTGACCGAGCTGAGTGTGGATTCTGTAGGCGAAATCCACCGGCGTCGCCCCCCGGGTCAGCTCCACCAGCTCGCCTTTGGGGGTGAAGACGAAGACTTGCTCCTGGAACAGGTCCTCCTCGATGGACCGCATGAACTGGGCGTCCTCGGGCACATCGGTCTGCAGCTCCAGGATCTGCCGGAGCCAGGAGAGCTTCCGGTCGAAGTCCGTGGTCGCGACCCCGCCCTCCTTGTACGCCCAATGGGCCGCGATCCCGTACTCGCAGGTCCGGTGCATCTCCCAGGTCCGGATCTGCACCTCCAAGGGCGAGCCCTCGGGCCCGATCACCTTGGTATGCAGGGACTGGTAACCGTTTGCCTTCGGCTTGGCGATGAAGTCCGTCACCATCTCCGGCAGCGGCACCCACATCTCGTGGACCACCCCGAGGGCCGCGTAACACTCGGGCACCGTGAACACCATGACCCGGAGCGCGATCAGGTCGAAGACCTGCTCGAAATCCAGCTCGTCCCGGATCATCTTCCTATATATGGAGTGGAAGTGTTTCGGCCGGCCGTGGACCTCCGCCGGAATCCCCGCCGCCCCGAGGCGCTCGCGGAGCTGCTCGCTGAGCTTGTCCACCGCCTCCTCGCGCTCCCGGCGCGTCCGGACCACCTTGTACTGAATCTCCCGGTAGGCCTTGGGGTCGATGACCTCCAGCGAGAGGTCCTCGAGCTGCCACTGGAGATGCCGGATCCCCAGCCGGCTCGCCAGGGGCGCATAGATACGCAGCGTCTCCTCGGCCACCGAGCGCTTCTTGGCCTCTGGGAACACCCCGATGGTCCGCATGTTGTGGAGCCGGTCGGCGAGCTTGATGATCACCACTCGGATGTCCCGGGCCATGGCCACGAACATCTTGCGGAAGTTCTGGGCCTGGTTCTCGACCCGGCTCCTGAAGCTCAGGCCCTTGAGCTTGGTGACGCCATCGACCAGATGAGCCACGGCATCGCCGAACACCCCGCGCACGTCCTCGATGGTGATCTCGCCATTGTCCTCGACCGTATCGTGGAGCAGGGCCGCCAGCAGCGTGGGGGTATCGGAGTCGATCTCAGCCAGAATCTGGGCCACGGCGAGGGGGTGGGTCACGAAGGGCTCGCCCGTCAGGCGCTTCTGACCGGCGTGGGCTGAGTCGGCGAACTCGTAAGCCCGCCGGATCTGGTCTTCATCGGCTTCGGGGTTGTACCGGCGGACCTCGAGGATCAGCTCCTCCAGTCCGCTGGCCACGGCACTTGACACCTTGGTCTAACCTCGACCTCTCATAGGAGGCGTCCCTCCCATTTCTCGAAGTTTAGCACATGGGCGGGGGGCCGACCAAAGGCGGCAGCGCTGGGCTCGCCTCCACGGCCTCGGGG
>WJIW01000596.1 GCA_014730065.1 Armatimonadia bacterium
GGCCATGCCCACCGGTGAGCCCGTCACTCTGCACGCCTTCGAGCCCTTCAGCCTGGAGATCCAGCCCGTATCGATGACCAACGTGGGAAGCGAGAGGGCCGAAGTGGCTGGCCGCACCGTCGAGGGGTGGCGCCTTGAGGTGGACTCGGAGATGCTCGGGCCGTCGACCAACTGGGTCGATGACGAGGGCCTGATCCTCGGCACTCGGTACACCGTGGGCGAGCTGGTCTTCGAGATCGTGCGCGTGCCCGCCGAGGACGCGGTACAGTTCGAGTCCGGAGAGTTACCTGGCTCGGCCGATGCCCCCGATCTCATTGGCGGGACGGCAGTTCGGGTGGATACAGCTATCCCGCATCCGCGCCAATGCCGGGAGCTGACGGCTCGAGTAAGGGGAGTCGATCGACGGCGGCTGTTGATCGACGACCGGCGGCAGCACTATGGCCCGGTCAAGGAGACCCCCGATGGCGGACTGGTGGCGACGCTGACCGTACGCGCCCAGGGCCCGCCCGACGAGCGGCCAGCCCTGGGCTCAGAGCCGCCAGGGGATGTTACGGTCTTCCTGGAGAGCACCGCGACGATCCAGGCAGACGACCCGCGCTTCATCGCCGTGGCCGAGGAGGTCGTGGGCCACGAGACCGACCCGTGGGTGGCGGCCTGGAGCATCGCCGAATGGGTGGATGCCACTATGACCGCGGACCTGAATGAGCCGCTGCTCCGCTCTGCGCTCGAGGTCCTGGAGGACCCCTCCGGTGCGTGCCGAAGCTATGCTGCCCTGTACTGTGGCGTGGCCAGGGCCGCCGGGATCCCGTGCCGTGTCGCGGTGGGCGCGGTGTACGCTCCCGAGGCCTTGGGGACCAGCGCCTTCGCCTTCC
Source organism: Armatimonadia bacterium (assembly GCA_014730065.1). Taxonomy (GTDB): domain Bacteria; phylum Armatimonadota; class Zipacnadia; order UBA1398; family UBA1398; genus UBA1398. Next base: position 873 of record WJIW01000596.1, read on the forward strand.
ATGCATGGAACGAAGTATGGGTTGGCGAGTGGGTGGCCATCGACGCGACCCTGGCCGTTCCCGGGTATCCGCAGCCGGCCGACGCCACTCATATCAAGTTCACCCAAGGAGACGTGCGCGCCTTCGCGCCCGCCGCCCGGGTGATCCGCAGCCTGGACCTGGAGGTCCTGGACGCGGACACCATGGGGGAGGCCGAGGAGGGCGCCGAGGCCAAACAAGGAGAGGTCGTGACTCGATGACGATGAGACAACGGGTGGAGGTCGCCCTGTTGATTGCTCTGGCGTCAGTGCTAGCGGGATGCCAGCCTCCGGCCGACGGGGGCGACGGAGCCATGGAGCCACCTGCCGATGCGGGCGCGGCGATCGAGGCGGTAGCCCAGGCCGTCGAGACGGGCCCCGCTGACCCCAGCTCCGACTGGGCGCCCCCGACCGATCTCGAGTCCATCAGCGACGTGTACTACGGCGTCTACATGATGGGCAACAAGATGGGTTGGCAGCATACCGTGGTCTCCGAGGGCGACTGGCGCGGCACGCCTGTCCTCTTCATGGAGACGACGGTAGACCTGAGCATCGAGGCCCTGGGCGAGAGCCTGAAGCAGATGATGCGCTACTCCATCGTGTTCGACACCTCGGGGACGCCTCTGCGTGGGCACTACGAGGTCACCGGGGCCCAGAGCAATGCGGTCACCGACGCCGTCTTCACCGAGGACGCCGTGGTGTATACCCGCACCACCGGCGCGGGTACGACCGAGGGCGAGGTACCCGTGCCGGAGGGCGCGGATCTCACCGACCCCGACATCACCATGATGGACATCGATCCAGAGATCGGCGATGAGCGGGAGTTCCACATGTTCGAGCCCACCATGATGCAGGTCGTCTCAGGCAGCTACGAGGTCGAGGGCGAGGAGACGATCACCGTGCACGGCGAGGAATACGACTGCCACTACATCACCGGCCACCTGGGGCCGACGGGTCGAATGGAGGTCTGGCGGGACAAGGCATCCGACGTGGCCGTCCGCACCGTCGTGGCCGGGGGCATGCAGGAGATGCTGAAGGAGAGCCGGGAGATGGCCATGTCCGCCACCGAGGGAGGGACGGACTACACTCCCGACCTGGCCGCCGACACGCGGATCATCGTCGAGGACCCCATCACGGCGCCGGCTCGGAAGATGGACCTGAAGCTCAGGGTGAGTAACGTACCCTCGGAGGACGTTCTCATCAGCGACTCGCGGCAGACCTGGTCGGAGGTGGAGCAGCAGGCCGATGGCAGCTTCACCGGTGTCGTGACCGTGAGCGTGCCCGCGGTGCCCGGCCAGGTGGACGCTGACCTGCCCACGGGGCCAGCCAAGTTTCTCGCCGCCTCACCGATGATCGAAGCGGACAGCCCCGCGATCGTGGCCAAGGCCCAGGAGATGACCGAGGGGATCGACGAGCCCGTCGCCATGGCTCGGGAGCTGGGCGAGGGAGTGAACTCCCTGGTCACCTCCGACGCCTCGGTCGGCTCCATCCGCTCGGCCACGGAGGTCCTGGGCGACCCCCGCGGGGTGTGCCGTGATTACGCCGCGCTTTACGCCGCCCTGGCCCGTGCCGCCGGGATCCCCACCAAGTTCGCCGCGGGGATCGTGTACTGGAACCAGCCCGGCGCACCGGGGTTCTACTACCACGCCTGGAATGAGGTCAATCTCGACGGCGAGGAGTGGGTCGCCATCGACACCACCCGACCCACCGTCTGGCCCGTGGACGCCACCCACATCAAGTTCGCCGAGGGTGACGTCAACTGCATGACCGACGTGGTCGGTCTGATCAATGTGCTGGAGATCGAAGTCCTCGAGCAATAGGCCAGAGGGGCTCGGCTTTGCCGGGCCCCCGCCTAGCCCATGATCTTCTTCCACCAAGGGCGCGCAGCGTCGGCCACGCTGTCACGGAGGCGCTGCAGCTCCCTGTGCAATGCCTTGTTCTGGCCGGCGAGGCGCTCGTTCTCGACTTCCAGGCGGGCCTTCTCCTCCAGCGCGGCGGTCAGCTCCTTGCGGGCGTCGCGCTCGGCCCGCCGCACCTTATCGAGCTCATCGCCGGGGGGCAGGGCCCGGAGGGTGGTGTGGAACAGCTCCTTCAGCTCATCCCGGGCCCGGGTGGCCTCATCGCGCTCGCGCTGGGCCTTGAGAAGGTCTTGCCGCATGACCTCGGGATCGGTCTTCTTGGGCGGCGGGGGCGTCTCGGGCTTGTCGTCGGCCTGGGGCCTGGCTGCGTTCTTGGGTGTCTTCTTGAGCGCCCCTACGCGCATCAGCTCGTCGGTGGAGACCTGCATTCCCTCGTCACCCTCGACGGCCTCGATCTTGCCCTTGCTGACCCATCTACGGATGGTGCTCTCGGCCACATCGGCGACCTCGGCCGCCTCGGCCACGGTCAGGAGCGTGCCCTTGCTTGCCTTAGGGGGCATTCGCCTCACCTCCGAGGTGTATATTCGCTGGTTGCAGGGAAATCATGCACCGACGTCGGGGGGATCTACTTCATGAGACCATTGAGGAATGCCACGAGTATGTCCACGTCGGTCCGGGGATTGTGCTCCCAGGGCGCCTGGTGACCTGACACGTCTTCGTGGTGCTTGCGCAGTCTCCCGGCGTTGCGGATGGCCTCAGCCTGCTGTGGCAGAAGCTCGTCGAACAACCGGTCCGACTTCTCGTACCTGCCCCCTAGCAGTTTCCTCAACTCCGCGCTGGCTTCATCGCGCGTCTGGCACCTGGTGCTGTAACGGTAGTGCTGTAGATACCAGACCTCAAAGCAGGGGTTGCTGAGCGCCATACGGATCTGGGGCTTCGCCTTCCGCTCCTGAGGTTGAGCGATGGCCTGGCCGATGTCCTGGTGGTCGTCCCTATCGACCACCGCCCAAGCACGGTCGAATGGATCGCCTTCACGGGCCGCGGTCCGAAGCAGCTTCTCTGCATGCTGAATGATACTGTGGGGATGTGTACCGGCCTCGTCGCCTCCGACGACCCTAACGTCGAGCGTACTCAGGTGGTGGTGCTTGCGAAAGCCCTCAAAATAGCCGACCTCGGTCTCGGCACCTTCGCACACGATGAGCACGCGCTCGCGCAACTCGCGGGCGCCTTGCTCTCGCTTGAACCGGTCTCGGACAGCCCTGGATGAACGGGTGCCGCGCCTACTACTCCGCTTCGGCTTTCTCTGGTTGCTTCGCCCACCGCGTGACATCGAGATCCCCTAGGAATGGAATCGCGCCATAGCGTCCGTGGAGATACCC
>WJIW01000597.1 GCA_014730065.1 Armatimonadia bacterium
AGCTGGATGTGATGGTGGAGATCTGCCAGGGCGTGGAGGGCGTGCTCGGGTCGCGGATGACGGGCGCGGGGTTCGGCGGGTGCACGGTCACTCTGGCCCAGGCCGAGGCCGCGGGCGAGGTGGAGCGCGTCGTCCTGACCGAGTATCCCAAGCGGGCCAGCCTGAAGGCCTCGGTCTACCGCTCCCGAGCCAGCGCGGGGGTCAAGGAAGAGGACCCCGACAAGTTGCTCGGCGGCATCTGGGAGTAGCGATCACATGCCATCCATGGAGGATGTGGAGGTCAATGAGCGGGTGACCATTCCCGGCCACGAGCTGTGGCTGGAGTTCTCGCGGTCGTCGGGCCCCGGGGGCCAGCATGTGAACAAGACCAGCTCCCGAGCGACCCTGTGCTGGTCCATCGATCACACGGGCGTGCTCGAGCCGGCCCAGAAGAGCCGCCTGAAGAACAAGCTCCGGAGCCGGGTCAGCCAGGAGGGCGTGCTGCGCGTCTCCTGCGACCGGCACCGCTCCCAGTCGGCGAACCGCAAGGAGGCCCGGGAGCGACTGGCGGATATGGTGGCCGAGGCTCTGGAGCGTCCCAAGCGCCGCATCCCGACAAAGCCCTCGCGAGCCAGCAAAGAGCGGCGCATCCAGAGAAAGAAGCACCGGGGACGGATCAAGCGAGAGCGCCGGCCGGTGAAGGACTGGTAGAAGGGCGGCCCTAGGTCGCGACTTCGGCCTTCAGGAAGGCCCCGAGCTGCTTGTCCTCCCGCCCGATGTGGTTCAGCAGCCACGTGACCACACTGAACTGGGTCATCTGGGCGAGCTTGGTGGTGGCGCCGTTCTCCTTGAACTCATCGATCAGCCGGCGGAAGGACGCGATGAACTCGGCGTGGCGCGCCTTGTGGCCCTCGACGGCGGGGTAGCCATGCTGGACCATGAGGGCCTCCTCGGTGCTGAAGTGGTCGGTGACGTACTGGTTTAAGAAGAGCAGCAGCCGCCGGACCTCCTCCTCGGCGGTGTTCTCGCCGAAGGACACCATCAGCCGGCCCACGGCCACCACCAGCTCCTTGTGCTGCTCATCGATCTCCGGGATGCCGATCTCCAAGGTGCTGTTCCACTCGACGGACACGGCGAAGCACTCCCTTCACTGGCTCCTGAGTCTGGTATGTGCTAGGGGTCTGCCTTCCATGGAGCGCGATCCATGTAAGGCGGTGATTGGGAGGGTGGGGCCTACCGGCCCATGGCCGCCGAGTAGGGCACCCACTGAGGGGGTGGATCGTTGTTGAGGGCCCGCTCAGCCAGGATGCGCACGAAGGGGCTTGAGTCCTCGGTCAGGTCGCCGAGTGCTTGCCGGCCGGGGGCGCCGAGTTTGCTGAGAGCCCATACGATCTCGGCCCAGTCCTCGGGATCGAGTCGATCCTCATCGATCTCCGCTACGAGCGCACCCACCACGTCTTGCCTGGGCCCTGACATCTCGCCGAGAGCCCAGATGCTCCTCGTCCACAGGCTATCACCCGATCGTGCCCGTCGAAGCAGGGCCCCGACGGCTTCAGCGGAACGGTCTCCCTGAGCGGCGAGGGTGGCGGCCGCGAACTGCACGTCATCGCCGTGCAGATATGAACGTAGGGCGGGGAGGCTCGCGTCGGTATGTCCGTCTGCCGTGGCCAGCGCCTCGAAGGCCTGCTGCCGCCACTCCCTCTCGTCGGCGCTGGAGAGGTACAACAGATCGTCTGTGCGTCCCTGCCGCGCCAGTATGCTGGTCAGCGCCGCCACGGCCTCGTAGTCCACCGGGCCGAACACATCGCCCCCCTCGGCCTGCGCCCTGAGGGCGTCCATCAGTCTCGGGGTGGGATCGACAGCGTAGATCGAGGCACCGATGGCGCAGTCGCGGCTACCATTGAGATCGTCCTCCATCATGTCGATCAGGACCGAGTCGATCCGGTCTCGTTCGCCCTGGCACGCAGCCAGCCCCGCCAGGAATCCGCGCTCCGCTCCCGTGCGGGGTGGCACGGAGTAGAGCCGCCACTCCAGGACGATGGGTGCCGCATCGATAAGCACCTCCTCGTAGCGGCCCGGTACTGTCTCACCGGTGATGGCCAGCACACTGGCAGCGCAGGCCCGCACGGGTAGCTCCTCATCGGTGTTCCCGAGGGTCCGACGCGCGGCATCGGCGCCTTCGGTGGTGAGCCAGTACCATGCGTCATCGCAGTGCATCCGACCCCACTCGCCCGGACCCGGTCCCGGAGTCCACTCGGCGCCCAGCTGGGCTAGGTTGCGCCATGCCATCATCGAGACCAAGGGGGGCTGAGCGGCATCACTGGCGGCGTCCAGGAGGATGACGCCCACATCCCGACCCGCCAGATGCCAATCAGCGAGGCAGTTCAGCGCGTTGAGTCTAGCCATGATCGCCGGATGCGCTTTGGTAGCCCGAACGGCCTCGAGGGCCGCTTCGCCATCGTGGCAGACGTAAGAGGCGGCGTAGCCTTGGACGGTCAGGTTGTCGTCGTTCAGCCACCTGGCCGGGACCTGTACTGTCACCTCGGCGAGCTCGGTGTTCACGTCCCAGACGAAGCGCATCTCCGGTGGGAGCTCGCCTGGCCACCGCTCCCGCATGTATACCTCCATCTTGTCCATGAGATCCCTGGCTCTCTGGGGATCCCAGCGGGGCACAGGGCCGGCCGTCGCCGTGACGCCGCCGCCGAGGTCCAAGTCAAGCTCCGGCCCCGCGTTGAAGATGCTCGGGCGTTCGGCCACTTCCACGGCGAAGTATGCTGGCAGGCCATCTTCGCCCAGCTCCTCCACCAGGGACAGGCCGTACGGCTTGCTGGTCTCGGCG
>WJIW01000598.1 GCA_014730065.1 Armatimonadia bacterium
GGACCTCGTCGAGATCCTCGGACTCGATGATGACCCGAGCCTCGCTGCCAGCCTCGCCTACTCTCTGGCGCAGGATCCGCAACCCTTCCAGCTCCTCGAGCTGCGGGAGCCGGGGATGGCCGCAGGTCGGGCACCGCTCCCCGAGCCCCAGCACCCCGAGCCTCGTCAGCCCTTCCCCATTGAGCCGGACCAAGCCGTCATCCAGCTCGACGGTGAACTGGGCCGCGTCGGCCAGCTCCTCGGTCTGCTCCTGGATCACGCGCACTTCCACGTCCTCGGAGACCGACTCGGCCAGTGCCCGAAGCTCATCGGCCCGCACGTCCTCCAGCGCCTTCCGAGTAATGACAAGGGCACCCTCGGCTTCGGTCGCCAAGCGGGGCAGGTAGGCCTCATCCCGGAGTCTCTGCAGCGTCTCTAACGCCGCCCGAAGCTCCACCAGTGCACCTTGCAGCTCCGATAGCGCTTCGGCCACATGGCCCGTTGCCGCGGCCGCGTCACCGTGGGCCTCCTCGATGACCGGAGCCGGTACCTCGACCGCATCCGCTTCACTCCCCGCCCAAGCCGCGCCCGCCGAGAGCATCATTACCAAAACCGCGCCAAACCAGTGTCGCATCCCGCATCGACCTCCCGTGGGTCAGTGTCTACGGTATCTACGCTCCGGAGGCCGGCCAGGCTTACACGGCAGCGCGAGCGCGTCGGCCGAGCCTACTCCACTGGCCCACTCTCGGCGTCGGGATAGAGCCGCTCCCGGGCGTACTGGTCATCGACCCAGCCGCGCTCGATGGCCGTCAGAAGCGCCTCGGTCTCCATCTTCCGGGCCACCGCCCGCTTGTGCTCCGCCTCGGCCACCAGAGATAGATCCTGGAGGGTCACCTCCGACCACCTGACCTTGTAGCTGCCCGACCGGCGCGTCAGCGCCATCCACAGATCGAGCACCTGCTCGACCATGGGCTCCAGCTCCCGCCGCAGATCCTTGATCTCCGCTACGAGAACATCGGCTTGCTGACTCGACATCCGCTCCGTCGATGACCAGCTCAGGCCCAGCATGAAGGGCGGCAGCCCCGTGACGGAGACGATCTGCTCCGTTAGCGCCCGGTAGGTCTCTCGGAACTCGAGCTGCTGCCCGTTAGCTCCAAGGACGTCCACCTTTACGTCGCCGGCGGCGAAGAAGTCGCTGACGAGGCCTGTGTCGTGCCTGGACTGCATGGCCTGGGTGAAGCCCGTCTCGATCTCGCCCATGATCGACTGGGTCTTGTCGCCATCGGGATCGACGAAGCCCTCGGGCGGGTTCCAGGTCACCGTATACGAAGGCGCCCCCATCCGCTCCCAGGTCTGCTGAATCGCCCGCTCCATGGTCAGCACAATGTGGCTGACGAAGGGCAGGCTCCGCAGGATGCTGCACCCGTAAGGTGAGTCACCCTCCGCCGAGTTGGCACTGAACAGCGCTAGCGAGTCGGGGATCCGCGCCGCCTCCTGAGCGCCCGGCGGCTTGTGCCCTACGGACCGCCGCAGCGGCGGATCGTCCTCGATCACATGCACCTCACGGCTATCCAGGTTGACCAAGCCGCGCACTCCGCGCTGGCCCTTGTCGGGCACGACCTGACCCGCGGCGAACCCGTACTGGAGCATTTGGCTCACATGGTTCACCAGGTACGAGTCGAACCCACGCTGCAGGCCGTTGACGGGCACGTGCCGGAGGAACCGCTCCAGGTCCTCCTGCAGGGCGTGGGGCGCCTCGATCTGCACGTAGCCAACCAGCCGAGTCAGCCGCCGAATCGCCGCATCGATGAGCGGCACCAGCCGCCTGAGCTGCCGGTACAGCTCCAGTTCCCGCGGCCTGTCGGCGTCGGCCAGAATGCCACCCGCCAGGCGGCCCAAGGGGGTTGCCGCCACCGTCCTGGTGCTCTTACTGGCCGTTGCTGTCGGTACAGGGTCCTGCGTCCGGCTCAGCTCATAGCCGAATAGTCTCATCGGGTTGTCCTTTCGTGTCAGTGGGCTTCGGTCCCAGTTCGGGCGTTACTCACCCAGCCCGGGCATGGGGGCCTGATCGGTCAGCTCGTAATCGCCCAGATCCTCGTTCCACTCGAAGTGCAGCACGTCAGTGAACTCGCTGTTCGGCGGCCCGATGATCACCTCGACCGCCTGCCCGTCACCGTAGATCTCGGTGGTTTTCGTAACATAGCCGGGTGCCATCTCCTGAGCCAGCGCTTCGGCTCGCGCCGGATCGGGTTCCACTTGGGCGGACTCAGGCGTCGAGTAAGAGACCGCCGGCGCCGGGGGAGCGGGAGGCGATGGCGAGGACTGCCGGTAACTTAGGAACGCCATGCCCACCATCCCCGCCATGATGATGGCCAAGAGAGCGAACAGAATGGCCACGATGAGCCCCACGGCCACCAGGGTCGATGACGCACCGCGCCGGGGCGCGGTGCGAGGTCGGGCCACCCCCGCGACGTGCTGCGCGCCGCAGGAGGGACAGTAGCTGTGGTGCTCCTCGATGGGTGAGCCGCAGTGCGTGCAGTGGCCAGCCATGGCGTCCACCTCGCTCCGATCCGAGATGCTCTTCATGTTCCGATGGTGCGAGTGGATTCCCTGGGCCGGCAGGTCTCGCTCGTGGCCTCAGTGCCAATCCCGGGTCTGCCGCCCTTGCCCTCTCGGCGGCTCTTCGTCTGAGGGGGTGCAGAGGAACACCTGCCCGGCGGCTACCCATGGGCCTAGCGCTTGCCGCGCGTGAGGCCCCCAAGACCGCCGCTAGAGCCGTGCGAAAGCTCGGGTTAGCCGAGTGGCCAGCTCGTCGGCGTGGCTTGGGTAGGACAGCCAGCGATCCATCGATGCTGACAGGTTGCCATCATGCTCCAGGTGCCAGTTGCAGTCCAGTACGGCGCGCCACGGCTTGGCCTCGAGTCGCATCCGGAACCGCGCGTCGCCCCCGCTAGGCATGGGCGCATTCCACACCAGCTCGTGAAGCTCCAGCTCCTCGTCGAAAGCCGCCGTCAGCCGTGCGCCCACGTGGACGATCTCCTCGAGGTCTTCGGCCGAGGCCACATGAACCTCGAAAACCGGGTTGACCCCCGAGGCCGCTACGCTCAATGGCAGCATCTCGGACATGGTCCGGAAGCTGGTGCAGAAGGCCGGTGCATCGGCCCCGAACCACGCGGGCCCTGTGAGCTGGAGCCGTGAGCCATCCAGCACCGCCTCCCGCTCGCCCTCCAGCGTCCGCCAGATGCATAGGTCGAGCATCTGCTCCGTGCGCTGCCGCTGGCCCTGGCGCAGATCGAGATGGTCCTCGACGGACTCGAGCACCGTGGCGAAATCCAGTCCCTCGTAATCCAGGACCAGTACCAGCGCGGGACGTTTGAGTGTGACGACCGACTCCATCTTCACCCCTCCGGGCTCGGGTGGCCTTTCGCCCGCCCATCCCCGCATCCTCTCGCCTACCTTCCGCGTCCCGCCTGGGCTCGAACCACGGGCACGTGGCGGACTCGGTCACTGGCCACAAGGGCATAGCTGAGGGCGTGGGCGTAGTGATCGGGGCCCGTCCTGATGTACCTCGCCGTCCGCTCGCCCGTGCGCTCATCTTCCTTATGTACCTTCGCCAGGGCCGTCAGGTGCCGGATCATCGCCTCGACGTCGCCGTCCAGGCGTGAGGGCAGGGCCACTCGCCCGAGCTGCACGTCGGTCACCATTCGGTCCAGCGACTCGGTGCGGTCCACCACCACCGTGTCCTTGGTCGCCCGGAGATCGGGCTCTGTGCGGCGACTCTCGGCGTAGTAGCAGAGCGCGACCCGGCCGGGCAGACCTCGCGCCATATCCCGCGCCGAGTGCTGGTTCGGAAGGCCGTCGATCACGCACATGGCGACCCGTTCGCGCTCCAGCCTCCCGGCCACGGCGTCGAAGCTCTCGGCCTCCCCCAGGTCGACTACACGCGCGCCCTCGCCGCCCACCTCCAAGAGCACCCAGTGCAGGATCTTCCCCTGGTCCACGCCCATGACCCGTAGCCCGCCCGCATCGCCGCCGCGCTCGTGGTCGCCCAGGCACCGGAGCAGATCGGAGCGAGTCAGTGGCATGCGGTCGCCCGCATAGGGAATGCCCAGCTTGGAGTTGTAGAACTCCGCCATGTTCCGCGTGGTCTCGTACTCCGCCAGGATCGCCGCCGGCGTGATGGCCGTCGAGAAGAGCTGCGACAGATGGTAGCCACGGCGCTCCGACCGCGAGGGCTCGTGGGCGATCCATCGCCCACGGCACACATCCAGTGGGCCCTTTCCGCACTTGGGGCAGCGAAGCTCCACCTGGCCATGAACGCGCTTGGCCAGGCAGTCCGGGAAGTTGTGCTCGAGCACGATTCCGTCGCTGCATCCGCAGGACACGTGCCAGTATCGCTGATCAGAGCGCTGGAACTCCACATCGATCCCGTAGTCGGGCAGTGTGGGGGTGGACAGCTCGAGCACCCATTTCAGCTCACTGTGGGACAGGCGCTCCCGAGCTAGGGGTTTGAACTCCGGCGGGCTCTCGTCCAGCTCATCGAAGATCAGGAGGTCCGCCGGGATACTCTTCATGCGGATGCCGCTCTGCATCCCCCGGAAGTACAGGGTGGACCGGCCGATCTCACGCAGCCCCACGTTGTCGGCCTTGCGCGCCCCTTGCTGTCCCACCAGCCCCGCTCGCCTCAGATCTTCCAGGGCCGGCGCCACTCGGTGCCGCGAGAAGTCACGCACATCTTGATCGGTCGGGAAGAAGAAGATCACGCAGATCCCCTCACGGGTGACGCAGGCGTAGAGCGCCTTGCTTATGGCCAGCTCCGACGCTCCCATCTGCGCGGCCTTCTCGATCACAGTGTAGGGGTGGTGCTCCTCGTACATCTCGCGAAGGTACTCGTGCCCTTGGAAGCTAAAGGGCCGGCCCTTGATCCGCCTGACGCGCGTCGCGAACAGATCGGGCGCCAGCCGTCCCATGGCGGCCCTGGCCTGGGCATGGCGACGGGCTTCGCCCACCAGCTCGAGCCCACTCCATGGCACCCGGGCGCTACTCCGGGTTCTCCTCTCCGAGTCCCGAGGCGTCGAGGGCTTCTCGGAGGACGGTGTCTTCGCGCTCCACCGCCTCGATGTACTCTCGCCGCAGTCGGTCCCGAAGCGCCTCATCCCTGACTTCGGAGAACAGCCCATCACCACTGACCGCGAGGGCCGCGGCCAAGGTCGGGAAGAGCCTGTCGGCATGGCCCGACTTGTGCGGGTCGGCTCCGGCCTGGACCCGGTCGACCAGGTCGACGTAGCTCTCCACCGCCTTGAGAAGTCCCTGGAGCATCTTGGATGCGTCACCGTCGATCTTATCCCCCTTGCTGGCTTCCGCGCGCTTGGCGCGGAAGTAGGTCCGGAACTCCGCCGCGATGGCGTCCCGTACCAACTTGGGTATCTTCTCCGGCTTCTTCAGCTCAGCGAATGTGTCGCTCTCCAGCGGGCATGGCTCGCCCGCGTCCATGTGCGCGGTGCACGTGGCCTGCTGGGGACACTCGCTACAGTCCCGCCGTCGGGTATCTCTGGGGTTGGGTCTTCGCCCTCGGGGCTTGCTGGCGCGGTGCTTGCCCGGGCTGGGCCGTTTGACGGGGGTGGGCCCACCGGTCGCCTCGGCACTGTCGGCTTTGCCGTTCTGGCCTGTCCGAACCGCCGCGGCGTCCTTGTCCCGCCCTCTCGCCTTCTTGTCTCTCGCATCGCGTTCCATGTGCGCTTCCCCTTCCATGGCCATTCCCCCACCCATTGGCTCATCCCCGCGCCTGCCATGGGCGACCCACGCACCCTCCACGGTACTCAGGGCGGGCCCAGCGGCCCGCCCTGAGTACCGAAC